>JAHDGO010000148.1 GCA_020627605.1 Yoonia sp. | reverse complement strand
CACGACAGAGGTCTTCAAATCCATCCTAGACGGCGAAATGAACCCAACAACGGCCTTCATGACCGGCAAACTTTCAATTGACGGTGACATGGGTCAGGCCATGAAGCTGGCTGGCGTTCTGGGGTAAATCCATGCAGGCAGCCCCCCTATTTGAAGAGATCGCTCACGGTCCCGCAGGTGGGGCTGCGCATTGGTTGCAAACGGCTGACGGACTGCGCATTCGCGTGGCCCACTGGCCGCTGGCGCAGGCCAAAGGTACGGTGCTGATTTTCCCCGGCCGGACTGAATTTGTTGAGAAATACGGCCGCGCGGCGCAGGCACTGCAGGACCGTGGCTATGCCAGCCTTGCCATCGACTGGCGCGGCCAGGGCATCGCCGACCGGATGACAGATAACCGCGCGGTGGGTCACGTGGGCACATTTGCCGATTATCAGCACGATGTCGCGGCGGCCGTCGAATATGCCCAAGATCTTGACCTGCCACGGCCCTATTTCCTGATTGCACACTCGATGGGCGGTTGCATTGGTCTGCGCGCGCTTCACGAAGGGCTGGACGTGCAGGCGGTGATGTTCTCTGCCCCGATGTGGGGTGTCCAGATGGCCGCGCCGCTGCGCCCAATCGCATGGGGCCTGTCTGCGATGAGCACACCCTTGGGCTTTGACCATACGCTGGCACCCGGCCAGTTTGAGGAAAGCTATGTCACGCGCATCGGGTTTGACGAAAACACCCTGACCGGCGATGCAGAGATGTTCGCGATGCTGCAGGATCAACTGGCCAAACAACCAGATCTGGGGCTAGGCGGCCCATCTTTGCGCTGGCTGAATACATCGCTACGCGAAATGCATCAGCTGTCGCAGATCCCGTCGCCAAATATCCCCGCTCTCACGTATTTGGGCACCGAAGAGGCGATTGTCGATCCACTGCGCATCCGCGCGCGGATGGGGGCGTGGCCCGGCGGGTCATTGCGTGTCATCGAGGGCGGCAAGCATGAGATGCTGATGGATCTCCCCGGAATGCGCAACGCTATCTTCGATGAAACCACGGCCTTCTTTGACAGTCAGCTTGCGGTCGCGGCCTAAGCAATCTCGCTGTCGGCGCGTACCCGGAACCCCGCGGCGCGCAACTGTGAGAGGGTTTCTGCGACATGCTGTGCATCCCGCGCCTCGATCACGATCTCCAACTCCGCCTGTTTGAGAGAGACTGACTGCATCATCCGCTGGTGAATCACCTCGATCACATTGGCACCAGCCTCACCAATAATCCTGGATATTTCAGACAATTGGCCCGGCCTGTCGTCAATCTCAAACGTCAGGCGTGAGATACGCCCATCGCGGACCAACCCGCGCAAAATCAGTGTCGACAACAAACGCGAGTCGATGTTGCCGCCACAAACGACCAGACCGACTTTCTTGCCAGCCAGCGCATCGGACAGCTTGCGGATGACCGCAAGTCCGGCACCAGCGGCACCCTCGGCCACCAGTTTTTCGTGGGACAGCAGATCAAACACCGCCGCTTCGATCTCTGCTTCGGTTGCGGTCTCAATCCGGTCAACCAGTTGCGCAATGATGGCCAGATTGTCCTTGCCGGGGGTTTTGACAGCGATGCCTTCGGCAAGCGTCGCGCCTCCGAAATGCGTGTCTGCGTCATCAAACTGGGCTTTGACCGCGTCGAAATTTGCCGCCTGCGCCCCGATGATCTGCACCTGAGGTTTGACGGCTTTGGCCGCGACGGCCATCCCTGCAATCAATCCGCCACCGCCAATCGGCACCACGATGCAATCCAGATCGGGCTGCTGCTCCAGCATTTCCAGCGCGACACTGCCCTGCCCGGCCGCAACAACCGGATCATCAAAGGGATGTACAAAGGTCAGCCCGCGCTCTGCCGCGAGGTCAAAGGTGAATTGCACGCTTTCGTCAAATCCCTGCCCGTGCAACACGACCTCGGCTCCGAAATCCTTGGTGCGTTTGACCTTATTGAACGGCGTGCCCTCTGGCATCACGATCACCGCCGGAATGCCAAGGCGATTGGCGTGATAGGCCACCCCCTGCGCGTGGTTGCCAGCTGAACAGGCGATCACACCGGCTGCGGCCTGTCCCTCTGATAACGTCAGTAGTTTTGCCAGCGCCCCGCGCGCCTTGAAAGCGTTGGTGTGCTGCAGGTTTTCCAGTTTGAGGTACAGATCAAAACCCAGTTGCAGCGACAGTCGCGCCGCATGGACTGACGGCGTGCGCGTGGTCGCGGACGCAATGGCGGCATAAGTCTTTGTTATCAGATCGTAATCAAGGGACATCTGCGGCCTCGCCAACCCGGGTTTTCCGTCACCCTAGCGGGACGGCGGGGCCGGTGAAACCCATCTTTGCCACCACCCCTGTTGGCAGCTTCATTGCTTGCGCTACCTCTTGCCCATGACTGACGTGCTGACCTTCACAGACCGGGGCATCTATTGCCCCGCGGGCGATTTCTACATTGATCCCTGGCAGCCGGTAGACCGCGCCCTGATCACCCATGGCCACAGCGACCATGCCCGCCCCGGCATGGCGCGCTATCTGGCAACAGACGCCGCAGCACCGGTCATGCGCCATCGCCTTGGTGAGATCACGCTGCAAACCACCCCCTACGGAAAAACGATCCGTATGGGCGACGCGCAGGTGTCATTTCATCCCGCAGGCCACGTGCCCGGCTCTGCCCAGATCAGGGTCGAGGTCGCAGGACAGGTCTGGGTTGTATCCGGCGACTACAAGACAGTGTCGGACGGTCTGTCGGAACCGTTTGAGCCTGTGACCTGTCACGCCTTCATCACCGAATGCACCTTCGGCTTGCCCATCTTTCGCTGGACGCCAGAGGACGTGCTGACCGCGCAGATCAACGACTGGTGGGCCGCGAATGCAGCGGCAGGGCGCACCGCGATCCTCGGGGCCTATGCGCTTGGCAAGGCACAGCGCCTGCTGACCACGGTCAATCCAGACATCGGGCCAATTCTGACCCATGGCGCGATTGAGAACACCAACGAGGTACTGCGCGCCCAAGGCATTGCCCTGCCTGACACGATCCGCGTGACGCCGGAAACGACGGCCAAAACGCATCCCGGCGCACTTGTGCTGGCCACACCCAGCGCGCTTGGCACGTCCTGGGCGCGCAAGTTCGGTCCCGCCTCTACCGCCTTTGCCAGTGGCTGGATGGCCTTGCGCGGTGTGCGGCGCAGGCGGGCGGCAGACCGGGGCTTTGTCGTCTCGGATCACGCTGATTGGGATGGTCTGAACGCAGCGATCAAGGCCACCGGCGCCACCAAGGTCTTTGCCACCCATGGCTACACCGGCAGCTTTCAGCGCTGGCTGGCCGACCAAGGCTATGACGCGCATGTGGTCAGCACGGACTATCACGGTGAGGGGTTTGATGCCGAAGAGGCAGAGGCATGAGGGATTTTGCCACGCTTTTCACCCGCATCGACGAAAGCACCAAAACAACGGTCAAGATCGCAGCACTCGCCGATTATTTCCAGACCGCAACGCCAGAAGACCGGCTCTGGACCATTGCCCTTTTCACAGGTCGCCGCCCGAAACGCACGATCACCGCGACACGCCTGCGGGAATGGGCGGCAGAGGTTGCCGGCCTACCCGACTGGCTGTTCGAGGACAGCTACAGCATTGTCGGTGATCTCGCCGAGACGATCGCGCTTGTCCTGCCGCCAGCGACCCGGCAAACCGATAAATCGCTTGCCGAATGGATCAGCTATATCCGGCAACTTTCCACGCTGGACGATGATGCCCGCAAAGCCGGTATACTGGCCGCCTGGAACGGCTTGCCACATACCGAACGGTTCCTCTTCACCAAACTGCTGACAGGCGGTTTTCGCATCGGGGTGAGCGCAAAGCTGATCACCCGCGCGCTGGCCAAGGCGACCGGGCAGGACGAACCGGCGCTGACCCACAAACTGATGGGGAACTGGAATCCGGACACAGCCACTTGGGAAACACTGATCGACGCGGACGATCCCACTGCCGATCTGTCGCGCCCCTACCCGTTTTATCTGGCCTATCAGTTGGACAGTTTTGATGATCTGGGCGCGCCATCGGACTGGAATGCAGAACGCAAGTGGGATGGGATCAGGGGGCAGTTGATCCTGCGCGGCGGCGAACATCACCTGTGGTCCCGGGGTGAGGATCTGATGACGGCCCGCTTTCCCGAACTGGCGCAACTGAAAGACTATCTGCCAGATGGCACCGTGATCGATGGCGAGGTTCTGGCCTTTCAGGACGAAACCCCGCTGTCATTTAATGCGCTGCAAAAGCGGATCGGCCGCAAGACAGTACCAAAGAAGCTGCTGACAGAGGCCCCAGCCATCATCATGGCCTATGACCTGCTGGAACAAGACGGCAAGGATATCCGCGACACGCCCCTTGCCGCCAGACGCGCCGCATTGGAACAGCTTGTGGCGAAAGTGCCCCAGACAGCGCCGCTGCGGCTGTCCGCCTCTGTTACGTTTGAAACCTGGGATGATCTGGCAGAGGCGCGCGATGCCTCGCGCAGCCTGAACGCCGAAGGGCTGATGTTGAAACGCAAGGACAGTCCCTACCTGTCTGGCCGCAAACGCGGTGACTGGTGGAAATGGAAGGTCGATCCGCTGACCATCGACGCCGTCATGATCTATGCCCAGGCGGGGCACGGGCGGCGGGCCAACCTGTTTACCGACTACACATTCGCCGTGCGCGACGGCAATGAACTGGTGCCCTTCACCAAGGCCTATTCCGGCCTGACCGATGCGGAGTTTCGTGAAATCACCGCTTGGGTGCGCAAAAATACCCTGCAACGCTTTGGCCCGGTCAGGCAGGTGCCCGCAGAACATGTGTTTGAGATCGCCTTTGAGGGTATTCAGGAAAGCCCGCGCCACAAATCCGGTGTCGCCCTGCGCTTTCCCCGCATGCTGCGCTGGCGCAAGGACAAGCCGGTTGATGAGGCAAATACACTCGATGATCTCAAAGAGATGCTGGCGATGTACGGCTAGCAGGGTTTCAACCCGCTGATGCAGGGACTATCTAGATGATAATCAGCGAAAGGTAGTTCGATGCACCATCCGTCCCCCGTCTTCGATGCAAACACCACTGGCGGCAAAGACCTTGGCAATCTGCCGGAATGGGATCTGAGCGATCTTTATCCCGGCACTGACAGCCCAGAGCTGCAACAGGATCTGGCGTGGCTGGAAAAGGAATGCGCCAGCTTTGCCGCGGATTACGAAGGCAAGTTGGCAGCGCTGGACGCCGATGGGCTGTTGCAGGCCGTCCAACGCTACGAGCAGATTGATGTCATCGCGGGCCGTGTGATGTCCTTTGCCGGGCTGCGCTATTATCAGGCGACAACGGACAGCGAACGCGCCAAGTTCATGTCCGACTGTCAGGACAAGATCACGACCTTCACGACGCCGCTGGTTTTCTACGGGTTGGAATTCAACCGGCTCGAAGATGACCATCTTGCATCACTGCTCGACGCCAATGCCGACCTCGCGCGTTATAAGCCCGTCTTCGACCGCATGCGCGCGATGAAGCCGCATCAACTGTCTGACGAGCTGGAAAAGTTCCTACATGACACGTCTACGGTGGGGGCC
>JAHDGO010000147.1 GCA_020627605.1 Yoonia sp. | reverse complement strand
TTGTTCATGGATTTCGAAACGCCCTGGCGCATCCGCGTGCAGGGGGACGCCAGATTATCCAAGGACCCCGATCTGATGGCGCAGTTTCCAGGCTGCAACATGGTCGCCACCGTCGATGTCACCCGCGTATTCCAGAACTGCGCGAGGATGATCCACAAACACAAACGGGTAGAGCCGCATTCGATCTATGTCCCCGACGCCGAGGGCAATCAGCCCTTCCCGGCATGGAAACGGATTGAACCGCTGCAGGACTATCTGCCCGAGAAGGATCAGGGCAAGGCCGCAGAACACGGCGGGCTGATCAGCGAAGAAGAATACATGGGCAAGGTGATGGACGGCACGTCCTGAACCACCCACCCCCACCCTTCCAACAGGAGAGTAACGATGAAACTGCAATTTACCCTGGCTACAGGGGCGGCGGCGCTATGCCTTGCCCTGACAGGCACAAACGCCACCGCAAACGGACACGCCGCCAGCTGCGGGCTGAACACCGGCGAGGCCGCAACCGGCGCGCCGATCAAAGTGGGCGGTATCAACGGCAACGCACCACCGGGTGACTTTTCCGGCGGCACAGATGCGGCCGCAGCATATTTCGCCTGCGTCAATGCCAATGGCGGGATCAACGGGCGCCCGATCGACTATCTTGTCGAAAACGACCAGTGGAACCCCGAGCTGGCCGGTCAGGTGGCCACCAAGCTGGTCAAGGACGAAGGTGTCGTGGCACTGGTCGGCAATGGCTCTGTCGTGTCGATGGCTGTGAACGCAGGCCTTTACAAAGACGAAGACGTGATGGTCATGGCGTCGGGCTGTGCGATCTCGGAATGCTACGAAAGCAGCAACATCGTCTCGACCAATCAGGGGCCGCTGCCCTCTGGCATCGGCGCGCTGACCTATGCGGTCGAAGAGCTGGGCACCACAAACGCCGCATGCATCGGGTTCAACATCCCCAACAATGGCGGCTGGGCCTGCGACTGGATGGAGGATTTCATGTCCAGCCAGGGGCTGAGCGGGACGTCGATCCTGATGGATCCAACTGCGGTTGACCTCAATTCCGTCTATCTGCAGGCCATTGCGGAAGGTGCCGACACAATCCTGTTGATGCTGCCCGCCGGCCCTGCCATCGGCCTGCTGAAAGTCGCGGAAGAGCAAGGCGGCCGTGATCTGTTCACATGGGTCTCTCCGACGCCGCTCTATGAACCGGGCGTGGCCGAGGTGCTGGGCGACTACTGGAATGACAACCTCTACATCCATATCGAGCTTGCGCCATTCGACAGCGATGGTGCGGACAACCAGAACTGGGTCAAGGTGATGGATGCCTATGGGCAGCCCGATGACCGCCGCGATACCTTCAGCCAGTCCGGCTATATTTCGGCGAAGTTTTTTGTCGAGGCGCTGCTGGAGCTTGATGCCGAGAGCATCGACCGGGCGACGGTCAGCGCAGCCATTCGCGGGATCACCGACGCCGAGTCCGATCTGCTTTGCGCGCCCTACTATGTGGGCGATGCAGACCGGCACATGCCAAACCACGCAGGCCGGATGGTGTCCTACACCGGTGGCGCGTTTGAGGTTGTGCGCGACTGTTTCGACATCGAAAGCAGCTATCTTGATCCGATCCGCGCGCAGGAAGCCGCGCTTGGGATCGGCCAGTAACCTCCCTGAACTGTCCGGCGGGCGATCGTGCCTGCCGGGCATTTTTTTAAAGGAATGTCGTGATGGTTTATGGGCTTTTTCTTGTATCGGGTCTTGCGGTTGGGTCGCTTTACGCGCTTGGCGGGATCGGTCTGGTGATCCTGCGCAACTCCACCGGGGTGTTGAACTTTGCCTATGGGGCCATTGCCGCCTTCAGCGCGATGTTTGCCTGGCAGATTGCGGACTGGGGATTGCCCGGCGTCGTGTCGTGGATCGCTGCCGTCGCCACGGGCATTGCCCTTTCGGTGGCTTACGGGCGGCTGATCGCCCCGTCGCTGGCCTGGCGCGAACCTGCGGTCAAAGCCATCGCAACCCTTGGCTACATGCTGATCCTGCTGGGTCTGATCGGGTTCATCTGGGATGACGCGCTGCGCAAGATCGAACTGCCCAGCGACAAGGCCGCAATAAGTGTTCTGGGGGTGCGCGTGACCCTGACCCGGATCATCGCCTTTACCGTCAGCATCGCGGCCGTGATCATCATGGTGCAATATCTGCGCCGGTCCCACACCGGGCTGAACATGCGCGCGCTGGCCGATAACCGGGATCATGCCGCGCTCTTGGGTATTCCGATTGTCAAAACCGAAACGCTGGCCTGGGGGATTTCCGGCGCGTTGGCGGGCTTTACCGGCCTGATCTTTGGCAGCCTTGTCCGGCTGGAACCGACCGTCATCACCTTCATGGTCATCCCCGCCACAGCGGCAGCCATTTGCGGGCGGCTGACCTCATTGCCGCTGACGCTGGCGGGTGGTCTGTTCATTGGCGTCGCCGAGTCGATGCTGACCCTCTACAAACCCGCCGCGCCGCTGCGCACGATGGCACCCTTTGTCATTGCCGCCCTTGTCATCCTGTGGATGCAGCGCGGTCAGAAACTCACCTTTGCCAAGGAGGCCTGAGATGACCAAATCCATCATCCCGCCGCTGATCTTTTTCGCGCTGTGCCTCATCGGGCTGCCGCTGGTGCTGTCGGCACTTTGGGTCAAGGTTGTCACATCGGCCGCAATCTTTGCCCTGGCGGCGGCTGGCATTTCTGTCCTTTTTGCGCAGCTTGGCTTGATCAATCTTGCACAGATCGCCCTTGTCGGCGTCGGTGGCTGGATTGCCCTGCGTCTGAACTACGGCACGGCACTTCCCGTCACGCTGATCATCGCGATTGCGGGCATTGCGACCTCTGTCATCGGCGCGGCCCTTGCGCTGCCCGCCCTGCGGATGCGCGGGCTGTATCTGGCGCTTGTCACGCTGATGGCCGCAGGCGCGTTCCAGATTCTTTTCAACGCGTTCCAGTTCCCCAACGGTGGCGAAGGGTTCTGGGGGGTGGCACGACAGTCCGCCGCAGACCTGCGCCCACCGCTGATGGTGCAGTCTGATGCAGGCTATCTGCGCTATACCATCGTGATCACGGCACTCTGCTTTGGTCTTGTCGCCCTGCACCGTGTGACGGCACCGGGGCGCGCATGGGCGATGATCCGGCAGTCAGAGGCCAATGCCATGGCCGCAGGCATCAACGTGACCTTCTACAAGATCTGGGCCTTTGCCCTGTCTGGTCTGCTGGCAGGCGTCGCGGGCGGTTTGCTGAGCACAGCACTTGGCCAGTTGGACGCGCGGTCCTTTCTGGCCTCTGAAGGTATCCTGCTTTTCGCGCTGGCTGTGGTTGGCGGGGCTTATTCATGGGTCGGGGCGGTGATTGCAGGTGTGCTTTACAAGCTGCTGCCCGCGCTGCTGAACGACTTCGGGGTCAGCGCGGATATCGCTCTTGTCATCTTTGGCGCGGCGCTGCTGCACGCCATCATGACAGCGCCGCGCGGCATCGCCGGGCAACTATCGGGTGCTCTGCAAAGGAAACCGGCATGATCAACATCGAAAACCTGACCGTGAAATATGGCGGTGTCATAGCCCTTGATCACCTCACACTTTGCATCACCGATGATGTTGTTGGACTGATCGGGCCGAACGGCGCTGGCAAGACAACGATGACAAATGCCTTTTCCGGCTTTGCGCCCATTACCGCAGGCCATGTGGTGGTGGACGGCATGAACCTCTTGGCCCTGTCGCCGCACAAAAGGGCCTGTTGGGGGCTGGCGCGATCATTTCAGAAGGTGCAGATCGCAGACGATCTGACGGTCGCCGATCACCTCCGGGCTGTCTGCGATGCCAAGGGGATCAGGCAAAGGGACCGGACCAGCCAGATCAACCATGCGCTGGATTTCACCGGCATTGCCGATTGTGCGGACATGCCGGGCGCAGACCTGAACCCCTATCAGAAACGCATGACCGAAATCGCCAAATGCCTGATCGGCGCACCCAGGATCATCCTGCTGGATGAGCCCGGCGGCGGCCTGTCAGAAGCTGAGATGCAGGACCTGCGCCGCATCATCACGCAGATCAAGGCCCGCTTTGGGGCGCAGATCATCATGGTGGACCATGATGTCGATCTGATCCGCGATGTTTGCGCGTCCACTGCCGTGCTTGATTTCGGCAAGCTCATTGCCTTCGGGCCCACGCGTGAGGTGTTGCAGGATGAGGCGGTCAAGACGGCCTATCTGGGCCGGTAGAAAGGTGAACGACATGCTCAAAGTCAGCAAAATGACGATCAAATCAAGCGCACGAACCGTGGTCAGTGATGTCTCGCTGGAGCTTGCGAAAGGAGAGATCGTCGCCCTGCTCGGCCCCAACGGCGCCGGCAAATCGGAACTGGTGCTGGGGATCGCAGGTGTGATGCCGCTGGCCTCTGGCGCGGTCGCTGTGAACGATGCCTTTGTCAATGGCGCCGGGGTGCAGGCGATCCGCGCCGCGGGTGTGGCCGCAGTGCCAGAGGGCCATCAGGTCCTTGCCGGGCTGAGTGTGATTGACAATCTGCGCGCCGCCGGGCCGACATTGACACCAGCAGAGCGGGCGGCAGAGGTCGAAGCCGCCTTGGATATTTTCCCAGAGTTGCGCGCCATCCAGCATCAGCAGGCCGGATCGCTGTCAGGCGGGCAGCAACAAATGGTCGCGATCGGTCAGGCCCTGGTAGCGCGCCCCCAGTTTTTGTTGATTGACGAAATGTCGCTGGGACTGGCGCCGGTGATCATCGACCGGCTGATCGGCGTTGTGCGTGATTTGCGTGCCAGGGGGATCGGCATTCTGCTGATTGAACAATTCACCCAACTGGCGCTGGATATCGCGGACCGCTGTTATGTGTTGTCGCAAGGGCAGATCAGGTTTGAAGGCAGCCCCGCGCAACTCAAGACCGACAGGCACATTCTGGAACGGGCTTATCTGGGGGCCTGAGGCGTTTCGGGGTCTGCCGGTATTGCCCTAGAAACCTGCGATCCGGGACAGAAAGCTGCGCAGCTGTGCTTGTTCGGCGGGCGTGAATTCTGCCATCATCGCGGCGTCAAAACGCGCGGCCTCCTGATAGAGATCCTCAAACACCCGCTTGCCAGAGGCCGTCAGCCCAAGATGCTCGTGCCGCCGGTCGACTGGCGACTGCGTGCGCTTGAGGTGCTTTTTGTCCTCCAGTGCCTGAACCGCCCGGCTGACCTTGGTTTTGTGGATGCGCGACCGGGCGCAGATGTCTTTCGCTGTCATCTCGCCATAGCGGCCAAGGTGAAACACCACGCGCCATTCGGTACGCAGCATGCCGTATCTGGATTTGTAATAGGCCTCAAACCCACGGCTTGTGGCGTCAGCCGCCTGATTGAGCAGGTACGGCATGAAGTCTTCGAGATCGAATGCGGGATTATCTTTCATACCCGCCAAATTAGCCCTTGTTAGTTACAAAAGCAACTACTATTGAAGAGGTAGTTACGAAAAGGACTATCTGATGAACAAGGATATTTCACCCTCAGGGCTTCAGACCGCATCAACCCCTGTGGGCACGCACGCAGGCTACATGCCCGGCTTTGGCAATGATTTTGAAACCGAAGCCCTGCCCGGCGCGC
>JAHDGO010000146.1 GCA_020627605.1 Yoonia sp. | reverse complement strand
ATAATAATGCCGCGTTCGTCCCGGCATCGGGCTGATGGCCAGCGTACCCTGCAGCACGGAAAGTCCATATATCGCAAAGGCTTGCATCATCTCACCCCCAGGCTGCCCTACCCACCATGGGCAGGTTACGCCCTGCCGGACCGCTTGACCATGCACGCGATGCTGTAGACCTCTGTGGCAGGGACGCCTAGTCTGACCCAACGCACGAATCCCAGCCAAAGGCCATCATGACCGATCAGCCGCAGTACCAAGTCCTCGCCCGGAAATACCGGCCTGAAACCTTTGCCGATATGGTGGGTCAGGACGCGATGGTGCGCACGCTGAAAAACGCCTTTGCTGCGGACCGGATCGCGCAGGCCTTTATCATGACGGGTATCCGGGGCACCGGCAAAACCACGACCGCGCGGATCATCGCCAAGGGCATGAACTGCATCGGCCCTGACGGGAATGGTGGGCCCACGACAGAACCCTGCGGGCAATGCGAACACTGCGTCGCCATCATGGAAGGCCGCCATGTCGACGTGATGGAAATGGACGCCGCCAGCCGCACCGGCGTCGGCGACATCCGCGAGATCATTGACAGCGTGCACTACCGCGCGGCCTCTGCCCGCTTCAAGATCTACATCATCGACGAAGTGCACATGCTGTCCAAGAACGCGTTCAACGCGCTTCTGAAAACGCTCGAAGAACCGCCAGAACATGTGAAGTTCATCTTTGCGACCACCGAAATCCGGCAGGTGCCTGTCACCGTTCTGTCCCGCTGTCAGCGGTTTGACCTGCGCCGGATCGAGCCTGAAACCCAGATCGCCCTGCTGCGCAAGATCGCGACCGCCGAAGGTGCCGAGATCACGGATGAGGCGCTGGCCCTGATCACCCGCGCCGCCGAAGGATCAGCCCGCGATGCGCAGTCCCTGCTGGATCAGGCGATCAGCCACGGCGCAGGCGAAACGACCGCAGATCAGGTACGCGCGATGCTGGGTCTTGCTGACCGTGGTCGCGTGCTGGACCTGTTTGATATGATCCTGCGGGGCGAGGCGGCAAAGGCGCTGACGGAATTGTCGGAACAGTATGCCGACGGCGCAGACCCGATGGCCGTGCTGCGCGATCTGGCAGAGGTCTGCCACTGGATCAGCGTCATCAAGATCACGCCAGAGGCCGCAGAAGACCCTACAATCGGCCCGGATGAGCGCACACGCGGTCAGGCCATGGCCACCGATCTGCCGATGCGGGTTCTGTCGCGGATGTGGCAGATGCTGTTGAAAGCCCTCGAAGAGGTCGCCATCGCCCCCAATGCAATGATGGCTGCCGAGATGGCCGTGATCCGGCTGACCCATGTCGCTGACCTGCCCAGCCCCGAAGAGCTGGTCAAGAAGCTGCAGGATGCCACACCGCCCCCTGCCGGCCCCTCTGGCGGGCGACCGGCGCCGCAGGGTGGTGGGACGACGCAGGCCATGGCCAGCACGCCGGCCCCGATACACAGCGGGCCAAGCGGTCCGTCAGCCACTGGCGCGCAGACCGCCGTCGCGCTGTCCGCCGAAGCCTTGCAGCATTACGCCCGGTTTGAGGATGTGGTCGAACTGATCCGCACCCACCGCGATGTCAAACTGCTGGTGGAGGTCGAAACCGGTCTGCGGCTCGTCAGCTATCAGCCCGGCCGGATCGAAGTGAACCCGACAGCCGACGCCGCCCCTGATCTGATCGGGCGTCTCGGATCGCGTCTGCAGGCCTGGACCGGCAACCGCTGGGCCATCAGCGTGGCCGAGGGCGGCGCGCCGACGATTGCCGAAACCCGCGATGCTGCCGAAAATGCCGTGCGGGCCGAGGCCGAAAAACACCCGCTGGTGCAGGCTGTGATCGCGGCCTTTCCCAAGGCCAAGATCACCGAAATCCGCACCGAGGCCGATCTGGCACAGGACGCCGCCGAGGACGCCCTGCCAGAGGTGGACGAAGAATGGGACCCGTTTGACGAGGATTGATTGCGGAATGGTCCAAACGGACCTACCTATCATCAAACGCATAAACAGGAGACAGCGATGCTCAAAGGACTAGGCGGGCTTGGCGATATGGCCAAGATGATGAAACAGGCCCAAGAGGTGCAGGGCAAGATGGCCCAGATGCAGGAAGACCTGAACAGCATCACGGTGACCGGCGAAAGCGGCGCGGGTCTGGTCAAGGCGACCGCAACCGCCAAGGGCGAATTGAAGGGCCTCGATATCGACCCGTCCATCTTTAATGGTGACGACAAGGAAGTGGTCGAGGATCTGATCCTTGCCGCGATCAAGGATGCCCAAAGCCGCGCCAATGAGCGCATGCAGCAAGAGATGTCCAAGATCACCGAAGGTCTGGGCCTGCCACCTGGCGTCAACTTGCCTTTCTAGGGCTTTGCGAGTCTAATCAGCCCCACGGGATGTAATCGTGGGGGCGATTGGATGGCCCAGCAACACCATGATGCACGACACCTGCGCCTATGGCGGTTGATGAGCCTTTTGACCGGGCTGACGACGGTTGCCATCGGTCTCTGCTACGTTGTCCTGCAAATCTATCATCGGCTGGACGGTGATGCGCTGTTTGTCTTCATCATTGCGCTGAACAGCGTGATCGCCGCGATTTTCGGCTATCACTTCGAAGACCGGCTGCGGAACCTGATCCGCAATTTCAACGCGCAGGAAGACGACAAGGCCCAGAAGATGGAAATCGGCGAGGCCTTTCGCAACATCTTCAATCACATCTTTGCCATACCGTTTGCGCTTATCTTTGCGCTTTTCATTTCCATCTGGGTCTATTTTCTGGGCCCATGGGGGTTTACGGGCACATCTGACCTGACCGCGCGGTTGAACGGCTTACTGACCGCGTTCTTGTTCAGCGGCAACGTGATGATCGGCTATGGGCTCTATTGTATCGGGCGGTTCTGGCTGCTGTCGGCGCGGCGCATTCGCAAGATCAAGCTGAACATCCTCAACACAAACCGCCCGGATATCGCGGTCTATCAGGATATCGCCAAACGGATTGTCATTCTGGTGGCCGTCATTGCAACGCTGGCCATCGCCAGCCTGCCACTGTCAAAGATGGATGTGGGCGTGACCGCTGTCCTGTTTTCGGTCTGTGCGCTGGCCATTGTCGGCGCCACCTATCTGGTGCCGATGCTGCCATTGACGACGAAGTTTCAACAGGCGCGTGTGGCCGAGATGGACAGGGTCGAAAAGAAGATCGACGCGATCTACGAAGAGATGCTGACAGCGGACGACCCCACCAAACTGCGTGGCAAGATGGATGAATACACCGCCCTGCGCGAGCAGGTGCGCAAGGTCAAAACCCTGCCGCCGGGTGGCGAATTCTCGATCTTCACGGCAGTTGGGGTCAGTCTGCTGACCTTCATGCCCTCGATCATCGAGTGGCTGTGGCAGCTTGGGCTGGCATCGTTCTAGAATTTCCGTGATACCGAAACGGCTCAGTGACGGAACGCGACACATGCCAAACGATACCGAAGACCTTGATCACCTGATCGCACTTATGGCGAAACTGCCGGGGCTTGGCCCGCGATCGGCGCGGCGTGCTGTGCTGCATCTGATCAAGAAGCGGTCGCTGGTTCTGCTGCCTCTGGCCGATGCCATGCAGCGGGTGGGCACGACGGTGCGGGAATGTCTGAATTGCGGCAATGTCTGCACCAGCGATATCTGTGATATCTGCGCCTCCGAAAAGCGCGCAACCGGCCAGATCGCCGTGGTCGAGGATGTGGCCGACCTTTGGGCGATGGAACGCAGCGCGGTGTTCAAGGGCCGTTATCACGTCCTTGGCGGTACCCTTTCGGCGCTTGATGCCGTTGGCCCGGATGAGCTGCGTATCCCCAAACTGCTGGACCGGGTGAAGTCAGAAGGCGTGACAGAGGTGATCCTTGCCCTTGCTGCCACCATCGACGGGCAGACGACGGCCCACTATATCGCCGATCAATTGCCGGGGGTGACGGTGACATCGCTGGCACAGGGTGTCCCGGTCGGCGGAGAGTTGGATTACCTTGACGACGGCACCATCACGGCAGCACTGAACGCGCGCAAGGCGCTTTAGCCGGCCTTTGCCCGCTGGAAGGCATCCGCGATTGCGTCAAACACAATCCTGATCCGGCGGCTGGTGCGTAATTCGCGGTGGGTGACCAACCACACGGGAAATGTGATCGGCGGGATATCCGTCAGCACCTTCTGCACGCCGGGCCGTTCCTGCCACAGCCCATCCGGCCCCACAGCAATGCCAAGCCCTGCGCGCATCATGTCCCACATCACCACGCCACTGTCGCTGCTGACCGCAAACTGGCCTGGTGTGATCTCAACGCCCTGCACCTTCAGAAAAGCCAGCATCTGTTCGGTGTCGCGTGGTCCGACAAAGCTGTGACCGGCGAGATCAGCGGGTCGCGAGGGCAGCCCATGGCGGGCGATATAGTCGTCAGCGGCATAAAAACCGGCCACTGCATCAGGCATCTGCCGCGCGATCAGGTCAGGCTGGTCGGGGCGTACATGGCGGATGGCGATATCTGCCTCGCGCCTCGTAAGATTTTCCAACCGGTTGGAGGCGATGATTTCTACATGAATGCCGGGCGCGTCGCGGCGCAGTTTGCCGATCACCGGTGGCAAAAACCCGGCGGCCAGCAGATCGCTCGCGGTGACAGACACTTTGCCAGCCACATCCTGCGACTGCCCGGCGGCCACCATGGAAATGCGGCTGGCCGCGTCACCCATGGCCTGCACATGTTCCAGCAGATCCCGACCTGCCCCGGTGATGGCCAGCGTCCGGCCAGAGCGTTCAAAGAGGGTGACGCCGAGATCAGCCTCAAGCGCCGCCACTTGCCTGCCAACGGTGGGCTGGGTTGATTGCAGCGCACGCGCCGCCGCACTGAGCGAGCCTTCCTCTGCCGTGGCGAGAAAGGCGCGGATCTGATTCCAGTCAAATGCGACGGCCTGCCAATTCATGCATATACGTATATCTGAACGCCATATTTTAGCAATTCATCGTTGATATACGTATATGCTAGGGTAGCAGCAGGATTTGGCACGAGAGAAACGGACAAAGACATGGCGACTGCAGCATTCTGGGACAAGGCGGCGCAGAAATACGCAGCCTCTCCTATCAAGGACATGACCGCCTATGAGGACACGCTGGCGCGCACGCGCAGCTTTCTGCACGCCGACGACCATGTGCTGGAGGTCGGCTGCGGCACCGGCAGCACGGCGATCAAGCTGGCCCCGGCGGTGCGGCGGATCACGGCGACCGATATTTCCGGCCAGATGCTGCAGATTGCAGAGAACAAGATCGCCAACGGCGGGCCGCAGAACATCACCTTCCTGCAATCCGAAATCACCAAGCCGCTGGCAGATGCGCCCTTTGACGCAATCTGCGCCTTCAGCATTTTGCATCTGGTCGACGA
Organism: Yoonia sp.; assembly: GCA_020627605.1. GTDB lineage: Bacteria > Pseudomonadota > Alphaproteobacteria > Rhodobacterales > Rhodobacteraceae > Yoonia. The sequence continues at coordinate 223 of JAHDGO010000146.1, read as the reverse complement.
TCTGGACGTCACCCTGCGCCATCTGCGCGGCCTGCTGAAACCCGGCGGCTACGTCATCTCAAAAACCGCCTGCCTGAGCGACATGAACTTTCTGATCAAACCCATGATCAAGGTCATGCAGTTTTTCGGCAAGGCCCCGCATGTGCTGATCTTTGACCGCGACGGACTGGAAAAGGCATTTCGCCGGGCCGGGTTCGAAGTGGTCGAGGCCACTCATTTCGGC
>JAHDGO010000145.1 GCA_020627605.1 Yoonia sp. | reverse complement strand
CCTTTCGCGTTCTTCCGGCGTCAGCCGTGGCGTGATCTGCTCCAGTGAAATCTGCGCATCAGGGTCCCCCCCTATTGCTGAAAGCGTGTACCACAGGTACGCTCTGACCATATCCGGTGCGGGGATGCCCCGGCCGACTTCATAGTACCAGCCCAGCCCGGATTGCGCACCTGCATGCCCTTTCAACGACGCCCGCAGATACCAGTCAAAGGCCCGTTCGTCGTCGCGGTCGACCCCAAGGCCAAGGGCATACATGACCCCGATCAATTCCTCGGCTTCGGCATTGCCGGACCGGGCGTAAACCTCAAAAAGCGCACGCGCCGCGGCGTAGTCGCCCGCCTCCATCAGATCACGCGCCTCTTCCATATCGGCCCGCAGCGGCGCGGCAAGAAGCAGCAGCGCAAGACAGCTGTACGCACAGGTTCTGTACAGGGTCTTTACAGGTTGCATACGGCCCTCCTGGCCTGTCTGACGGGGGCCACGATGGCCACCGCGCAGGGGATTTCGGCGGATGATTACATCCCCACCGACCCCGATCAAGCCCGCATCGGGCAGCTGCTGTTTTATGATAAGATACTGTCAGGTAACAAGAATATCTCTTGCGGAACCTGCCACCACCACGACCATGCGGGCACCGATGGGTTGTCGCTGGGGATCGGCGAAGGCGGCATCGGGGTCGGCCCCGACCGCACCCCAGGCAGTGGCGCCGACGCGATCCGCAAACGCATCCCGCGAAACGCACCAAGCCTTTGGAATCTGGGCCATAATTCGGTTGAGCTGTTGTTCCATGATGGCCGCCTGACCCGCTCTGATCTCTACGGCAACGGCTTCGATTCCCCGGCGGAAGAGTGGTTGCCATCAGGCCTGGATAACCTTGTGGCCGCGCAGGCCCTTTTCCCCATGGCCGCGCAGTTTGAGATGCTCGGAAACCTTGGCGAAAACGACATCGTGGGCCCGGTGCACAACCGGATTGACCGGGGCTGGCCGATCATCGCGCAGCGGGTGCGCAGCATCCCGGCCTATGGGCAGATGTTCGTGCAAGCCTTTGATCATATTGAGGAACCCGGTGATGTCACGATTGTCGAGATCGGCAATGCGCTGGGGGCCTTCATCATCTCTGAATGGCAATCCCATGACAGCGCCTATGACAAATGGCTGACCGGCACACCGCTGGCAGAGGAGGCAGAGCGTGGGCGTAACCTTTTCTTCACCAACCGCTGCGCATCCTGTCATGCGGGGCCACTCTTTACCGATCAGCAGTTCCATGCGCTTGGCCTGCCTGCCTTTGGCCCCGGCCGCACCAGACGCTGGGATCATATCTCGCGCGATGTGGGGCGCATGGCGGAAACCAACCTGTTGGAGGATGCTTACAAGTTCCGCACGCCGTCACTGCGCAATGTCGCCCTGACCGCGCCCTACGGCCACAATGGGGCCTATCCGACGCTGACGGCGATGATCCGGCATCACGCCGATCCCATCGGCGCGCGGACCGCATGGCGGCCAACGGACGCCGCCCTGCCGGATGTGCCTTGGCTGGCGGCGGTGGACTTCGCCATCCAGCAGGACAGCGGCGAAATGGCCCGGCAAGCCGCCGTGAACGACCTGCGCCCCATGACGCTCAGCGATCAGGATATTGCTGATCTTGTCGCTTTCCTGCACGCGCTGACGGGTGAGACCGCTGACACACGCCCATTGGGCCGCCCCGACAGCGTGCCAAGCGGGCTGCCGGTGGACTGACCTGCCCCATCATCTTGCCTGAAAAACTCCCGTCAGGGGCACCTGCCCACTCAGCCTGTGCCTTCCGTCCGGATCATGACGCCCAGATCAGCCACATTCGTGCCTGTCGCCCCGGTGATCAGCAGATCACCCGCCTCTGCCAGCGCCGCATAGCTGTCGTTATTGGCAAGCAAGCTCGCGACATCACCGATCCGCCCCAGCGTGCCCTGATCGACAATCCCGCCAGCGGCATCCGTTGGCCCGTCACGCCCGTCGCTGCCGCCTTGCAGACAAGTCCAGTTTGCCCAGCCCCGTGCCACCGCCTCTTGCGCGATCCGCAAAGCCAGTTCCTGATTGCGCCCGCCGCGCCCATTGCCCCGCAAGACAACCGTGGTCTCACCACCCCAAAGCGTGATGCCCGGTTTGCATTGGTCACAAATGGCGCGCGCAGCCTCTGCCACATCACCCTCGACTGGCACGCCAATCACATGCGCATCCACTGCGGCATTGGCCATGGCTGCCACGCTCTGGCTGTTGGAACCGACCAGCCGGTTTTGCGCCTTTGGCAAGGCGGCGGGTGGCTGCGCGTCAATCAGATGCGCGCGGACAACCTCTGGCACCCGGTCCCAGATACCGGCCCCGCGCAGCACGGCAATCGCCTCTGCCGCTGTGCCGATCGGGCCGACCGTCGGGCCGCTGGCGATCGCGGCCAGATCATCACCGATCACATCTGACAGGATCAGCGCCGTGACCGGCTGCGGCGCGGCCTGACGTAGAAAACCGCCGCCTTTCAGATCAGACAGCTGCTGGCGCACGAGGTTCATCGCCGTAATATCCAGCCCCGCCCCCAGCAACAACGCATTCACAGCCGCCTTGTCGGCAAGGGTCAAATCACCCGCAGGGGCAGGCAAAAGCGCTGACCCGCCACCAGAGATCAGGGCAAGCACCGGGCCCCCAGCCGCATTGAGTGCCGCGATCACAGCCGCGGCGGCGGCCGCACCGTTGTCATCGGGCACAGGGTGCCCTGCGGCAAAAACCTGTGCGCCGTCAAGCGGTTGCGCGTTCTCATAGTTCGTCACGACAAGCGTCGGCACAGCAGTGAACTCAGCCAGCGCCGCCTTTGCCATCAATCGCGCTGCCTTGCCCACCGCCACGATCAGCGCCGGTGCGGCGATGTCATCCAGCGCGCGCGCCACAGCCGCCTGCGGGTCCGCTGCCGCCACCCCGGCGTTGAAAATGCGCAATGCCTCTGCCCGTGGATCAGTCATTCTTTCCCTCATGTTGTCTTGCGATCAGCATGGCCATGCGTTGCACGACCTGCAATTCCAGTTCTGCCGCTGGCGATGTGGCCAGCGACGGCATGTTAAGTGCAACCAGCACACCCTCCGCATCAGTGGCGCGCATCACATGGGTCGCCGCATAGCGTTCGAAAAGATAGCTGATATGGTCATCCGCCACCGGCCCCAGGGCTGGCGGCTCTGCCCGGCGCAGGACGGGGGCAGCATCGAAAATCTGCGTCAGAACCTCAGGCTGCAACCCCGCCAGACTGTCGGCGCTGACCACCACAGCCCCCTCGACCAGCGGATGGGTCTGCAGGGCACGCAGGAAGGTCATCGGGTCCTCGGTCTCTGCCGTGGCCAGATAACGCAGCAGGCCAAGGCTCTGCTCTTCCTGCCGCAGGGCGCGGGCGTCGTTCAGCACCGCCACCAGGAACAGTGTGGTCATGATCATGGCGATCGTCAGCAATGCCTCATTCCGGCCCAGACCGGTGAAAACCGCGATCATGCCACCCACGCCTACCGCCGCCGCAATCATCAGACCGAGGGTCATGAGCGTCGCCCGGTGCCCCTGATGTGGCCGCCCCAGACCGATTGCCAGCCAGCACAGGATCAGGACGCCGAGGGCGGAAAACTGGATCGGCAGATCAATATAGAGCAGCAGAAAATCCCCTGCGGCCAATGGGATAAATAAGATCAGCGACAGCCCCAACCGCACAACCATTGCGTTTTCACCCGCAGTGAGCGAGGCCCGGTCGCGGCTGATCACCAGCCAACCGGGCAGCACAAAGCCAAGGATCTGAAACCCCAGCTGTGCAAAAAGCCGCAAGGGGTCAATGCTGTCGGAATACCACAGCGAGAGCGTCGCAAACACCAGCGCGCCCCCCGCGATCACCCATTTGATCACCGGCGGCGCATGGCGGCGCAACAACCCTTCGGTCAGGATCAGCACGGCGAGCGGGATCACGGCGGCGCTGAACAAAACAAGGATGCGGAATGCCTCCAGCCCTGTCACAATCATCAGTACACGACCTGCAAAGAGCACCATCGTGATCCGCACGCCAAACAGGAACCGCCGGTTGATCGGGTCCCACGCATCACGGGCCACCAGCACCCGTTGCAGAACGTAAAGACCCAAGAGGGCGGCGCAGGACAAAAACAACTGCGTCAGGATTGTTGCCGCCGCGATCATGGGCGCCTGTCCTGATAGGGCCGCAGGATGCGCCAGCTTTGGCCTGCATCCAGCCAGTAGACCGCAGGCAGCACAATCCGCCTGAGCGCCACCAACGCGCCAGTCACAAGCAGGGCCAAAAGTGCGGATTTCGGCACCTCGCGCGCCAGATAGCCCCGCATCGCCGCCAGATCCATCTGCCCCAGTTGCAGCACATCATCGCCACGCGCATAGTCCAGACGCTCTGCGCAGTACTGATTGTAGCGGTCGTCGCGATGTTTTGGTGCGTCGTCCCAGGTCTTTTTCAGATCGTCCGATCCGCCGGTATAGGCGTCAGTGATGACAAAGCGGTCCTCGTCAAACCCCGCGTCTGGTCCGACACCAAAGGTCTGGCGATGGGCCGCCATGATCTGACGGGCGAATAGCACGTGGGTCAGCGTCCGCCGCCCTTGATCAGGTGAAGGCCAGACGCCGGAAAACATCTGGCTGACCATGCCGACAACCGCTGGCACCTGCGTGACATTGGACACCCAGATAGGGCGGAACTGGCGGCGGAAAAACAACAGAAAACAGGTCAGACCATAAAGAACCCATGACAGGTTCTTTGACCGCTCTTCCGGGTCCACCATGACAAGGCCAAGGTGCAGCACCTCTGTCGGTTGCGGTGCCAGATCAAGCTGCATGATCGCCAGCGCGTTGAACGCAATGGGCGTCCCGTCCGGCCGTGTGACCAGCGTGATGATCACCTCTTTCATATGGGCCGCATCGCCTGAAAAGACACCATAGGTCAGGCTGCCCTCAGCCAAGGTGCGGCTGGCCACGACGCGCAGTTGCGCGCTGAGGTCGGACAGGGCCGTGGCATCCATCCACAGGCCGGGTCTTTCGATAATGCGCACCACATCGTCTGAGCCTGACCGCAGGGTCAGGTCCATATGTCTGCGCCGCAAGGCTTTGAATATCGTGCGAAGCACCGCTGCACCCTTCCTGTTCCGGCCACGTTAGCAGCCGGACAGGAGGGCACAAGCCATCGGGCTAGAGGTAACGGTTTACCAGGTTTTCCAGCCGTTCCTGCTGACCTGACCGTGGTTGCGGATCAAGCCCGTCCGCCAGCACGCGATCGGCAATCGTGGAGAGGTCACTTTGCAAGAGCGCCTTGCCCTCAGACGTGTCCCACCCGGCATAGCGCGCGTCACGTGCGGCCTCCAGCTTGCCATCTTCCAGCATGGCGGCTGCGGCCTTCAGCCCGGCGGCGCAGGCGTCCATCCCGCCGACGTGGGCAAGGATCAGATCCTCGGCATCCAGCGACTGGCGGCGCAGTTTGGCGTCAAAGTTCGTGCCACCCGTGGTAAAGCCCCCGGCGCGCAGCACCTCGTAATAGGCCAGCGCCATTTCAGGCACATTGTTGGGGAACTGGTCGGTGTCCCAGCCAGATTGGTAATCGTTGCGGTTCATGTCGATAGACCCGAAAATCCC
>JAHDGO010000144.1 GCA_020627605.1 Yoonia sp. | reverse complement strand
ATGTCGATTGTGCGCAGGTCCATCTGAATGGCCTCGCCAGTGCGCCAGTCGCGCATATGGGCGTTAATTTCGCGGACGGCCTCGCCGATATATTCGCCCTCAATCCAGTAGATGGTGTCGAGGCGTTCACCCGTGCGGCCGGAATGCATTGCAATACGTCGGATATCACCGGCACCACGCAGGAAGCCTGCAGCGTTTGAATAGGTTGGTGCGGCGGAAACTGCTGTGGCTGCGAATGCACCCAATAGTCCACGCCGGGTGATGCCCGATGATTTTGTCTTTGCCATGTGTTCTGCGCCTGTCCCGTCGATCGACTTTCCGCTCTGCAGCGAATTGGTGTCTACATCTCCCCAGATGTGCAGCTTCTATGCCACGAAACGATTCGATCACCAAGGGGTGTTTACCCAGATTTGGCTTAACAAGGGGGAAATCGGCGAAATTTTGCGCAGATGTTGCTGAGAGGATTCAATGTCACACCCTGAAAGGCGGCACAGGTGCAACACTCGCGAAAACCCGTCGCAACTCTCGGCATTGTTAATAGACGTGCCATGATCCGGGGCTAACTATGGGGCTGCGCTGATCAAATCTGCCACAAGCCCACGGATCAGCCCAAGATAGGGGACGTTATTTATGTTTGCTCGCATCGCGCCTTGGCGCGTCGTTTTTCATTTTTTCTTTGCCGCGCTGATTGTCGGCGGTTCGTCATCCGCCGCTCAGGCGCAAAGCATGGAATTCCGCCAGGCCGTGGCAGAGGCTGCCGCCAATGACGCCGATCTGGTGGCGTTCTACCGTGAACGCAACTTTGCCGGCATCTGGGCCACGAGCGCCGACCGCAATCGTCGCAATGCGCTGATGACGGCCCTGAGCAGTGCTGCCGATCACGGTTTGCCTGCTGGCAGCTATGATGCCGAGGGTCTGGTGAACCGCTTGCGCGCCGCATCCACCCCGGCAGAGCAGGGACGCCTTGAGGTCGAATTGAGCCGCCTGTTCCTTGATTACGCCCGCGATGTGCAGACCGGTATTCTGGTGCCGTCGCGTGTTGATGCTGCCATTCACCGGCAGGTGCCGCTGCGGTCACGCGCTGGCACGCTGAGCGCGTTTGCACAATCCAGCCCGGCGGCCTTTATCCGGTCTTTGCCACCGCAGACACCTGAATACACCCGCCTGATGCGCGAAAAGATCGAGATGGAGCGTTTGCTGGCCCGTGGCGGTTGGGGTCCGACCGTCCCCGGTGGCAAGCTCGAACGCGGCGACAGCGGCGCACGTGTTGTGGCACTGCGTAATCGCCTGATTGCTATGGGGTTCCTTGGCCGGACAACGACGCAGACATATGACGATGCGATCTTCAGCGCTGTGCAGCAGTTTCAGCTGGCCCATGGTCTGGCCACTGATGGCACCGCCGGTCCCGGCACGCTGGATCAGATCAACGTCTCCCCCGAACGTCGCCTGCAATCCATCATCGTTGCGATGGAGCGCGAGCGCTGGATCAACCGCCCACGCGGTGAACGTCATATCTGGGTCAACATCACCGATTTCACCGCCAAGATCATCGACAACGGGGTAGAGACATTCTCGACCCGCTCTGTCGTTGGCGCGCGCGATGAAGACCGCGTCACCCCAGAGTTTTCTGACGTGATGGAATTCATGGTCATCAACCCAAGCTGGTATGTCCCACGTTCGATCATCACCAAGGAATATCTGCCGCAGTTGCAGCGCAATCCGAACGCGGTGCGCAATCTGGTGATCACCGACAGCCGTGGCCGTGTGGTGAACCGCGCAACCGCTGATTTCAGCCGGTATACCGCTGCGACCTTCCCTTATTCCATGCGCGAACCCCCAAGTCAGGGCAACGCGCTGGGTCTGGTGAAGTTCATGTTCCCGAACCGCTACAATATCTATCTGCACGACACCCCGGCCAAGAGCCTGTTCGGACGCGAAGTGCGCGCCTACAGCCATGGCTGCGTGCGTTTGGCCGATCCGTTTGACTTTGCCTACGCCTTGCTGGCCAAGCAGACCGCTGATCCTGAAGGCTTCTTTCAAGAGCGTTTGCGGACAGGGCGCGAGCAGCGGGTCGATCTTGCGGCGCCTGTCCCGGTGCACCTGATCTACCGCACGGCCTATACGCAGGCCGACGGCCGCACACAGTTCCGTCGCGATATCTATGGTCGTGACGCAAGGATCTGGAACGCGTTGTCACGCGAAGGGGTGGCTCTTCGCGCTGTCAGCGGCTAAGTCTGACCCCGACATTTGCGTCGGGGGGACCATGGCACATCGTGTGAAAGACATCGCAGCGGCGCTGGGGGCAGAAGCCTTTGGCGCCGTTGATCTTTTCGTGGATGGTGCAGCCGAACCCGCCAGTGCCGGGCCAGCCGATCTGGCCCTTGCCATGACACCCGCCTATGGCGATGCACTGGCGCAGGGCAATGCGCGCGTGGCTGTTGTCTGGCCCGGTGCCGACTGGCAGGCGCTCGGGCTGGAGGCCGCGATCATCGCACCCCGCGCCCGTCTGGCGATGGCAGGGTTGACGCAGATGCTGGACCGTCCGTTGCCTGCCACAGGGATCAGCCCGCATGCTGCCGTCGACCCGACCGCCAGCATTGGCCGGAACGTCAGCATCGGCGCGTTTTGCGTCATCGGTGCGGATGCCGTGATTGGCGACAACACATGGATTGCCGATCAGGTCAGCGTGGGTGAAGGCGTGATCATTGGCGCAGATTGCCAGATCCACGCCGGTGTGCGGTTACGGCGAGGAACGCGCATCGGTGCACGGGTGATCCTGCAACCCAATGTGGCCATCGGCGGCGACGGGTTTTCCTTTGTCACAGCACAGCCGTCAAACGTGGAGCTGGCGCGCGAAACATTGGGCGAGGGCGAGGTCACCGTACCGGAAGATCCGACATGGCACCGCATCCACTCTCTCGGCGGTGTCGTGATCGGTGACGATGTCGAGGTGGGGGCCAATTCTTGCGTTGATGCTGGCACCATTCGCCCCACGCAGGTTGGCAATGGCACAAAGATAGACAGCCTTGTGCAGGTCGGTCACAACGTGATCGTTGGCGCGCATTGCCTGTTGTGCGCGCAGGCCGGGATCGCCGGGTCCACCGTTCTGGGTGACAGGGTGGTTGTGGGCGGCAAGGCTGGCGTGGCTGACAACCTGAAGGTCGGTGATGACGTGGTGCTGGGCGGTGGCAGTGTTGTCCTGTCCAACGTGCCCGCAGGCCGGGTCATGATGGGCTATCCGGCGACCAAAATGTCCACTCATGTCGAAAGCTACAAGGCGCTGCGCCGCCTGCCACGGATACTGCGCCAATTGGGCAAGCGTTAAACCACTGTTTCAAACTGCTGCCAGACGCACTACATGCATCGCAACACGTTCAGGAACCGAGACACCAGATGAGCATTCAGGATCAGGTCATCGCCATCATCGCCGAACAGGCCATGCTGGAACCGTCGGACATCAGCCTTGATAACACGCTTGACGATATCGGGATCGACAGCATGGGTGTGGTAGAAAGTATCTTTGCCATCGAGGAGACTTTCGACATCTCTGTGCCGTTCAACGCCAATGATCCGCAGGCCAGCGATTTTGATATTTCTTCGGTCGGGGCCATCGTGAAAGCGGTGGAAAAACTGAAGGCAGAGCAGGCCCGTTAGATGCGCCGCGTTGTCATCACAGGTGCTGGCACGATCAACCCCATTGGCGGCGACGTTCCGGCCACCTTTGCCGCCATGCGCGAAGGCCGCTGTGGGATCGGGCCGCTGGAGATTGCCGATGTCGACCGCCTGTCGATCCAGATCGGCGGGCAGATCAAAGGCTATGACGAGGCCGCCCATTTCAACCGCCAGCAAATCGCTCTTTACGACCGGTTCACGCAGTTCACCCTGCTGGCCGCGCGGCAGGCAATTGCGCAGTCGGGGCTGACGTTTTCCGGCGCGCTTGCGGACCAATCGGGCGTGGTGCTTGGCACCTCTGGCGGCGGATTGAACACGCAGGATGAAAACTACCGCGCCGTCTATGAGGCTGGCAAAAACCGGGTGCATCCTTTCATCGTGCCCAAGCTGATGAACAATGCCGCCGCAAGCCATGTGTCGATGGAATGGAACCTGCGCGGTCCGTCCTTCACCGTTGCCACCGCCTGTGCGTCGTCGAACCACGCCATGGGGCAGGCCTTCAATATGGTGCGGTGCGGCATGGCCCGCGTCATGGTCACCGGCGGGTCAGAGGCGATGCTGTGTTTCGGCGGGATCAAGGCCTGGGAAGGGCTGCGCGTGATGTCCAAGGACGCCTGCCGCCCGTTTTCGGCCACCCGCAACGGTATGGTGCAGGGCGAAGGGGCAGGGGTTTTCGTATTCGAGGATTACGACCACGCGACAGCACGCGGGGCCGAGATATTGTGCGAGGTCATTGGTTTCGCCATGTCATCGGACGCGTCCGACATCGTGATGCCGTCCAAACAAGGTGCCGCGCGCGCGATCAAAGGGGCGCTGAATGATGCCGGGATCGCGCCAGAGGATGTGGGCTATATCAACGCCCATGGCACCGGGACGGCAGCCAATGACAAGACCGAATGTGCGGCTGTGGCGGATGTGTTTGGGGCGCATGCCGACCGGCTGATGATCTCTTCCACGAAATCCATGCATGGGCATCTGATCGGCGGGACCGGTGCGGTCGAACTGCTCGCCTGTATCATGGCGCTGCGTGATGGGGTGGTGGCCCCGACGATCGGCTATGAAGAGCCTGATCCGGAATGCGCGCTGGATGTCGTGCCCAATGTGGCGCGCGATGCGCATGTCGATGTGGCGCTGTCGAACGCCTTTGCCTTTGGCGGGCTCAATGCGGTGATCGCCCTGCGCAAGCATGGCTGACAGGCAGGGTTTGATGCCCTGCCTGCCCCCTTGTTTATTCGCCTGCGGGTGTTGTTGATGCCTCAAACCCGGCGGTAAAGCCTGACAGGGACACCGGCAGGATCACCTCTGCATCAGGGTTGGCGGCTGGCACCACACGTACAGTCGCCTCCACCCCGCGCTTGAACTCGTTCACTTCGTCAGCAGTCAGTCCAATGCGGGCGACACAGCCCGCCGCGTTGCAGAAGGTAAAAGGATAGCGGCGCGCATTGGCCCCATCCACGGCGATGGTCAATTGCTGGGTCAGCAGCGTTTCCAGCGGCACCACAACATTGGCACCGGCGATGGCGCGGCCACCTTCGGGCAGGCGGAACAAGTTGAATTCGGCGACCGCCAGACCCTCTTCATTTGTCAAAAGCTGATAGAGGTTGCAGGCGTCAGGCTGACCTTCGGGTGCCTTGACGCAGCGCAGTGACCAGTCGACAAATGTTTCGCGCACATAGGCCTGACCGGGCTGCGGGCCAACGGGTTCACCCAATGCCAGATCGCTGGGGGCTTCTTCGGTGGTGCCTTCGGTGGCTTCCGCGGCGTCCTCTGTCGTGTCGGTTGTGCCATCGCTTTCCTGTGCAAGCGCAAAAGGGGTCTGCAGCAGAAGGGCAGCCAGAACAGTTGATCTTAGTGTCGCGTGCATGAGCATCTTCCTTTGTGAATTTGGGGCGGCTTAGCATGGGGACAATCGGGTGTCAGGGCCAAAATACTGGGCTTTGGCGCGCATCCGCTCACATTTTCGCGGGTGT
>JAHDGO010000143.1 GCA_020627605.1 Yoonia sp. | reverse complement strand
ATACCGCACCCATGACGCTGGATGAAACCCATGCCGCGATACTGGATGCCCATGGCAAGGGGCAGGACGTCGCCCGCGTGCATTCCGGCGACCCGTCACTTTACGGGGCGATTGCTGAACAGATCAGGCGGCTGAAGGCCGATGGCATCGATTACCAGATCATCCCCGGTGTGCCTGCCTATGCGGCGGCAGCGGCGGCCCTTGGGACAGAGTTGACCGTGCCGGAGGTGGCGCAATCCATCATCCTGACCCGGATGTCGATGAAATCGACCAGCATGCCCGCTGGTGAGACGCTGGAAAACTTCGCCCGCACAGGGGCGACGCTGGCGATCCACCTTGGCATCCGCGCCCTGCGCGAGATCGAGCGGCAGCTCGCCCCCCACTATGGCGAGGATTGCCCTGTTGCCGTGATCTACCGTGTCGGCTGGCCCGATCAGCTGATCATCCGGGGCACGTTGATGGATGTGCGCGAAAAGGTTCGTGCGGCCAAGATCACGCGTACCGCGCTGATCCTCGTGGGGCCTGCATTGGCCGATTCGCACGGATTTCCCGACAGTGCGCTTTATGATGCCGCCCGCCCGCATGTGTTGCGCCCCCGCGCAAAGGCCTAAGAATAAGGAATTGCCGCACTGCGGCGGATTTTGTCATTTGATCTTTACCTTTCGCGGTCCATGTTTGGCGCATGTACCTGAGGGGGTCTGTAACGATGTATAGTTTTTTGCCTGATGCCGTGCGGCAAGGTTTGGAAGAGGCCCGCAAGGCCGCGATAAAGCGTAAGGACCGTCTGTCGGTCCATGACGGTGATGACACCTACCGCATCCGGCGCTTTTGGGACGGTGGTTTTGCCCTTGACCTGGATGGCTCTGACCGGTTGCGCGGCCATGTGGATATCTATGATGGCCCCAAGCATCTGTATAAATGTCTGGTCGTGTCCTCCATCGAGGAAGATGAAGAGCGTGTCTTCGAATTCAAATGGGCCACACCGGTCACGGACCGTCCACCAGCGGACTTTGTCCGCCCGGACTTTGTACCGGCAGGTCTGATCGGGCGCTAACGCCCCTTACTGCAAATCTGCAAAAGCGGCCTGCATCCGCGCCACCGCGTCCTCGATCTGGGCGCGGGGGGCGCCAAGATTGAACCGCAGGAATGTGTCACCGCCCTTGCCGAATGTTGGCCCATGGTTGGCGGCGATCTTTGCTTTTTCCTGCACCCGCGCGGTAAATTCGTCCCGCGTCATACCTGTTCCCGCGAAATCGACCCATGCCAGATAGGTGGCCTCCAGCGGCATGGACTTCAGGCCGGGGATCGCATTGATCCCGGCATCAAAAATCTGCCGGTTGCCATCAAGATAGGCGCAAAGCTCATCGACCCAGGCGGCCCCGTCAGGGGAATAGGCCGCAGTCGCCATGAACAGGCCAAAACTGTTGGCCGACAGCCCCAGGGCCGCCATACGCTTGGCAAATCGCGCGCGCAGGTCAGGGTCGGCAATGATGACATTGCCCGAATGGCTGCCCGCGATGTTGAAGGTCTTTGTCGTCGCCGTCATCATCACAAGCCGGTCGGCGATCCCGTCGATATGCGCCATCGGGATATGCGTGTGGCCGGGCATTGTCAGATCGTGATGGATTTCGTCAGAAACCAGAATGAGCTCATGTCGTTTGGCAAAGGCCGCAACGGCCTGCAGCTCTGCCTTGGTCCAGACCCGACCGCCGGGGTTATGTGGTGAGCACAGGATGACCATCCTCTCATTCCCGGTCATCTGGGCGTCATAGGCGTCAAAATCCATCTCGTACCGGCCATCATTGTTGACCAGTTCACATTCGACGACCTGCCGGTCGGCGGCAGCAATGACCCGCGCGAAGGCGTGATAGACCGGTGTGAACAGCACCACACCATCGCCGGGGTTGGTGAAGGCGTCCACGCACATGGCGGTGCCGTTGACCAGACCATGGGTGGTGAAAATCCACGACGGATCAATCTGCCAGCCATGGCGCGTGTCCATCCACCACTGGATGGCGGTCTCGTAGGCGCTGTCGTTGCCGAAATAGCCATAGACCCCATGATCGACCATGTCCTGCACCGCTTGCTGGATGCAGGGGGCGGCCGGAAACTCCATATCCGCGACCCACATGGAGATCCCCTCATCAGGGCTGACACCATAGAGCGCCTCCATCGCGTCCCATTTCACGCAGTGGGTGTTCCGGCGGTCAGGTGTCTGGTCAAAGCGCATCGGGGTCTCCGCAGTTGTATCTTCGCCAACCTGCGGCGATGCTATGGCGGGTGCAACCCCTATTGATGCCAAGGCGACGACCGATTAGATCACCCGCCATGGCTTTGCGAAATATCCTGATCCACCCCGATCCCCGCCTCAAGAAGGTCGCGACACCGGTCACCGATGTGACCGATGATTTGCGCCGTCTGGCTGATGATATGCTGGAAACCATGTATGACGCGCCGGGCATCGGGCTGGCTGCACCGCAAATCGCGGTGATGCAACGCATGCTGGTGATGGATTGCGCCAAGGATGAGGACGCGACGCCTGAACCGATGGTCCTGATCAACCCTGCCGTCACATGGGTGTCAGAGGCGAAAAACACCTATGAAGAGGGCTGTCTGTCGATCCCGGAACAATATGCCGAGGTCGAACGCCCCGCCGAGGTAGAGGTGACATGGCGGGGCCTTGACGGCAAGGATCACAGGGAACGCTTTGACGGGCTGTGGGCGACCTGCGTGCAGCACGAAATCGACCATCTCGATGGCAAGCTTTTTATCGACTATCTGGGCCGGATGAAGCGTCAGATGATCACCCGCAAGATGCAGAAACTGAAACGCGAAATGGCGCGGGATTAGGGCGCATGGCTGTGCGCGCCCTGCGGTTTGAAGGCGACCCTGTGCTGCTGGCAGTGGCCGCGCCAGTCACCGCCTTTGATGCGGATCTGGCCACGCTGGTGCGCGATATGTTTGACACGATGTATGCCGCGCCCGGTCGAGGCCTTGCTGCACCGCAGGTTGGTGTCAGCAGCCGTGTCTTTGTCGTCGACACCGGCTGGAAAGAGGGCGAGCCTGCGCCGCTGCTGTTCGTGAACCCAAAGATCACCGCGCAATCGGATGAACAGGCAAGAGGGACAGAGGCCTGCCTGTCGATCCCCGACAAGGCCTATACCGTCGCCCGCCCGACGTGGGTGGCGTTGACATGGCAGGATCTGGATGGGGTCAGCCATACTGGCCGCTTTGACGGTGCGCAGGCGATCTGCATCTGTCATGAGCATGATCATCTTGACGGCAGGCTGATCAGCCAGACAGGGGTGCTGCAATGACCCATCGACCTTTTGTGATGTGGCCGCACCCGGCCCTGCGCACCGCTGCTGCCCCGGTTGATGCCATCACGGAAGAGGTGCGCGCGATCTGGGATGAAATGATCATCGCGATGGATCAGATGCCAGGCGTCGGCCTTGCCGCCCCGCAGCTGGGGATTAACATGGCGCTCGCTGTTGTTGACGCCTCTGAAAAGCGCGGGCAGGCCATTCGCATGGCGAACCCAAGCATTCTGCACAGCAGTGTGGAACCGCGCGTGCATGAGGAAGGCTCTCCCAACCTGCCCGGCGTCTGGGCCAAGATCAGCCGCCCGCGTGCCGTGACCGTGCGCTTTCTGAATGAGCAGGGCCAATGGGACAGGCAGGATTTTGTGGGTCTTTGGGCGACATCCGTGCAACATCAGATCGACCATCTGCAAGGGCGCATGTTCTTTGACCGGCTCAGCCGGGTGAAGCGTGATATGCTGCTGAAAAGGGCAACGAAGACCAAACGCTCTTAGGCTCGGCAGCTTCGCCATAGCGGCGCAGGCAATGCTGGATGGTGCGTCTTTTCCCCATTCAGTGCGGCAGTGCGTGAACGCAGCGGACATGGCCAGACATCTGTGCGCCGCGTCACAGACCGTTTACCTTACGTTAACTTATCCAATGCGCGTCGCCGATTTTCGCGACGTCATTGAAAAGGAAATGTTATGAGTATCCGTTTTAAAAAACTAATCGTCCTTGCCGCCGTGATGATGCCTGTGGCCGGGTGCATGGGGTCCAGTGGTGGCTCTGATGACAGTGTCCCGGTGCAGCAAACCGCAGGCGCAGCCACAATCGCCATTGGTACGTCTGAAACACGCAGCTACGCATTTGACTCGGACACGTCTGAGATCACGCTCACCCGCGAGGACGGTGATCATACCTATGTCGAATTCAGCGGTGTAACTGTGCCTGGGGCATTCACGAGCTATCAGTCATCTTCGACAAGAGCCACCATGCTTCATGGCCAAACATCCACAGAGGCGGGCGAAGTTTTTGTCGACGTCCACGGCGTTCATTTGGCGCGGAATGGCGAAACGACGCTGCCGGTGTCTGGTGCCGCGAGCTACACGGGAAGCTACGCCGGGCAATTGGCGCGGCCGGGCAACAACGCAGCCAACATCTTGCCGATCATTGGCTCGGCGGAACTTTCGGCAGATTTCGGGGGCGGGACGGTTACTGGACAAGTTACGGATCGGCAGTTTGCCAACACCCCGAACGCAACATTCGCACCAATTGAACTTGAACTGGGTCAGCTATCCGATGGCAGCTTTTCCGGGACAACCACAGGCGGTCAATACACGCTCAACGGCAGCACCGCCTACACGGCCGATGCTGGCACATATGGTGGGATGATCGTGGGCGCAAACGGGGAAGAAGCAATCGGTCAGGTCATGATCGACCATCGCATTGCCTCGATCGACTGGGTCGAAACCGGCGCGTTCATCGTTGAGCAGTAGAGGGCAGGCCTGTTTGTGGTCGCCTCTGACTTGCAGTAGAGGTGCCGCAGACAGGCAATCCCGCAACGTCAGAGTGAACGAGGTCAGACCGTGCGCATCATCTTTATGGGGACACCGGATTTTTCAGTTCCCGTTCTGGACGCATTGATTGACGCAGGCCACGAGGTGGCAGCGGTCTATTGCCAGCCGCCGCGCCCTGCCGGGCGCGGCAAGAAAGACCGGCCCACGCCTGTCCATGCCCGTGCCGCCGCACTCGGCCTGCCCGTGCGTCATCCGGTGTCGCTGCGAAACCCGGACGAGCAAGAGGCTTTGGCCGCGCTTAATGCCGATATCGCGGTGGTTGTGGCCTATGGGCTGATCCTGCCGCAGGCGGTGCTTGATGCGCCAAAACATGGCTGCCTGAACATCCACGCCTCTCTTTTGCCGCGCTGGCGCGGGGCTGCGCCGATCCATCGGGCGATCATGGCTGGTGACCCCGAGACGGGCATCTGCATCATGCAGATGGAGGCGGGTCTTGATACGGGGCCTGTCTTGCTGCGCGCGGCAACAGAGATCGGCGTCACAGAGACGACAGGCGCGCTGCACGACAGGCTGTCGGCGATGGGGGCGGCGCTGATCGTCAAAGGCCTGGACCAGCTGCAAGACCTGACCCCGGTGCCGCAACCGGATGAAGGCGTCACCTATGCCGCCAAGATCGACAAGGCCGAAGCCCGCGTCGACTGGACCCGGTCCGCGGCCGATGTTGACCGGCAAATCCGCGGTCTTTCCCCGTTTCCCGGGGCCTGGTGCATGGTGGGTGAGGAAAGGGTGAAGCTTTTGGGATCAAGATTGGCGCAAGGCACCGGTCGGGCCGGGCAAGTGCTCAATGGTTTTACCATTGCCTGCGGCGAC
>JAHDGO010000142.1 GCA_020627605.1 Yoonia sp. | reverse complement strand
AACATGGTGTCCACAGTCTGGATCACCTTGGCATTCGCAGCATAGGCCTGTTCGGCAAGGATCAGGATCTGCAGTTCGGCATCCGTATCGACACCAAGGGCCAATTCCGCCTCGCGCAGGGTCTCCCAGCGGGCAGACGAAAAGCTGACCTGCTCTTCCGCGGCCAGCCGGGTGGCCCCGACGCTGGCACCCAGGCTCGCCATACGCCCGGCCGCTGATTGCGCCGGGGTGCCCGGCACATCGGCGCGGGCCGTGGCCAGCCCGGCGATCCAGCGGTTCAACTGTGTCGCATCCCCCGGCGCGCCGGGCAGCAAGGCACCCAAACCTTCGCGCAACAGCGCGGGATCGCCGCCTGCATCGCCGACAACGGCGGGGTTCACCGCAATGCGCCCTGCCAGCCCGGCCAGATCGGTCAGGTCCAGCACCCCGCCTTCATCCAGCAAGAGCCCCAGATCACCGGGGGCAAGTGTCGGATCATTGGCCGGGTCCTGCAAGCGCGCCATCAGATCGGCAGCCGCCCCGTCAAGCCCGGCTTGCACCTCGACCAAGGTCTTGTCACGCAAGGCGAACGCGGCACCAAGTGACCCGCCATCCAGCCGCCCGATCCCCGTGGCCGGGTCCAGCGGGACACCGTCCAGCGTGATCCCCTGCAACGCGCCAGAGGCCAATGTCATATCCGCCGTAATCGTCGGTGTCGCGACGAAACCAAACTGGACCGCACGGCTTTCCAGCAGCTGCGTGCCATTGGTGGTCATCAAGCCAACTGTGCCATTCTCGCGCACGATCTCGCGCACCGGGACGATCCTGGCGATGGCGTCGATGGCCCGCTGGCGGGCGTCCTGAAGTGCCGAGGTATCATTGCCACTGCCGCCGATGCGCAGGATGTCGGCGTTCATGTCCGCCACCTGAACGAGGCTGCGGTTCAGAACCGCGATGTCACCGGCAATGGCGGCATCGGCCTCTTGCCGCATGGACTGGATGGTGCGGGTGTTGCTGTTGAGGGTTGTTACGACATCCTGCAGACGCGACACGACGCCTGACAGCCGGGTTTCAGAGGCAGGGTCACTGCTGGCGCTGATCAGCGCGCGTTCAAAGACAGCAAGGCGCGATGACAGGTTGGCCGCATCGTCCGGTGTCCCAAGGGCCAGTTCCAGCCGCGCCAGCACGTCGGCCCCTCGTTCCTGCCCGGCAAGGGCGGCATCAGCCAGACGTCTGTCCGCCAGCAACCCGGCATCAACAAAACGGTTGATCGCATCGACCCGCACGCCGCCGCCCCGGTCGCCCACCTGCACCGATGACAGGGCAACAGACCTGCGCCCATAGCCATCGGTCAGCACGTTCGACAGGTTTGAGGACACAACCTCTGTCATCCGGGACGAGGCGTTCAGCCCGGTGATGGCGTTGTTCAATGCGCTTGACATGCCCATGACGTCAGTCTCCGACCGGTAAGATTACCGTTTGATGTTTGTGGTTTCCTGCAGCATCTCATCCACCGTCTGGATGACCTTCGCGTTTGAGGAATAGGCCCGCTGCGTCTGGATCAGTTCTGTCAGCTCTCCGGCGACGTCGGTCGCGGATTCCTCCAGCGCAAAGCCCACCACATCACCTGTCGGCCCGTCGCCAGCATCCCACAGGAAAAATGACCCGCTGTCAGGCGTCACACGAAAGCTTTGCTGATCCAGCGTTTCCAGCCCGTTGACGTTGGGCACATCCACCAGTGGGATCTGATAGAGCACGCGATTGATGCCGATATCAAACGAGGCCCTGACAAACCCGTTCTGATCGACCTCGATCGAAGTCAGGCTGCCAACGGGGGTGCCGTTCTTGGTGATGTTGACCGGGGCAAAGGCATCTGACAGCTGCGTCAAGCCGATGGAACTGCCCAGCGTGCCGATGTTGATTTCCATCGGGCCACCGTCAACAGCGATGGTCAGGATACCCGTCGCCGGATCATAGGGGCCGCCAACTGGTGCACCGGGATCAGCAAAATCGACATTGGCCAAGGTGCCACCACCGCCACGTGAATCGTCAAACAGCAGCGAATACTCCCCAACCACATCCGGCACACCGTTCAGGTCCACATCTGTCTCGCTATCACTGATGTAGACCGTCCATTCGTTTGAGGCGCCGTTGGCGGGCACCGTCGGGACAAATTCAAAGATCAGGCTGGATGAGGCGCCAAGGTTGTCGAAATACTCCACCGTCAGTGTTTCGGTATCGCCAGCCGCGCCCTCGCGCGTGGATGTCGCTGGCAGGTTGACGGACAGACCGACGCGGGTCGTCGGTTCGCCCGCAAACTGGTTGGCATTGATCTGCACGGGCACCAGACCATCAATGGAATCGCGGGGATAATTCGGGATCGTGCCGTCAGCCGCCGCTGGCACCCCCAGCAGAACCAGCCCGCCCGGCGTGCGCAGATAGCCCTGATCATCCGGCCGGAAAGACCCGGTTGTGGTCAGAAACAGCGGGTTGTCACCGTTGCCCACTGCGACAGAGGTTTCAGAGGTGACAGGCAGCATCCCGCGTCCCCTGACCGCCAGATCGGTGGGGTTCGTGGTGGATACCAGCGCACCGCGTTCGTCGATCAGCCGGGTTGTCGTGGTCCGCACGCCGCCTGCCGAATAGGTGCCCTTGCCGCTTTCGATCACCAGTGACTGAAAATCCGTGACCGCCCGCTTGTACCCATATGTCGCCGAGTTCGAGATATTGTCAGAGATCGTCGCAAGCCGGGAGGCATTGGCAGCCAATCCGGCGACGCTGGCGTTCAAAGAGGAGGAAATGGTCATGCATGGGGCCTTTCTGCGGCTGCATTTGTCGGGGTTGTCCCAGCACTACCCGGCCAAACTTAATGCCCGGCTAATGTCTAAAATGCGGGCTAAATTCAGGGCAGATCACTGCGCAGCAGCACCACCTCCAGCCGGTTGTTGCGCGGCGCAGTGGGGTCCGTGACCACAGGCGCGCGATCACCGGCCCCTGTCTGGCGCAGGATACGGCGGGGGTCCAAACCACCCGCTTCCAGCAAGATCCGCATCCGGTCTGCACGCCCGGTCGACAGGTCCCAGATGGGGTTGTTGAGTTGCAGAACCGACCTTGCACGCAGATGCCCCTCAATCGCCACCGGGTTCGACACGGCCACAAACAGGCGGGCAAGGATCGCCGCGATCTCGCGCGTCACCGGGGCAGGCTCGATCGTGTCGCCCTCAAACAGGCTGACGTCAGGCAGATCAAAGATTTCGATCACCAGCCCCTCATCCGTCAGGCGGGTGATGATGTGGCGCAAGGCGCGTTCCGACAGCATGCTTTCACCGCCACGCGCCATCAGCACCTCTTCCAGATCACGGAGTGCGGCCACCTGCGCCGCCTCGGCATCGGCGCCGCTGTCATCCTCTGCCACAGGCGAGTTGATCCCGATGGTGGGCTGTATCACGCCAGTGCCGCTTTGCGCCTGCACATCATCGCTGAACATGCTGTCACCGCCGAAAGCCCCGGACCCGCCACCAGAGACGCGATTAACTGGGATTGAGGGGGAAAAGTAATCGGCAAGCCCCTTGCGCTGCTGTTCCGTCGTCGCATTCAACAGCCACATCAGCATGAAAAACGCCATCATCGCCGTGACGAAATCGGCGTAGGCCACCTTCCACGCGCCACCGTGATGGCCACCACCGGCGATCACCTTCTTGCGCTTGATAATGGTCTGCCCGTTTGATCGGTCCGCCATGCCGGCACCCCATGTTGCTGTCACAGGGTCCGGGTCTAACGCGCGGCTGGTGAAGACCGGCTTAATCGCGATCTCACCGCGCGTGGACAGAGTGACAGTTTGGCGCAGTGTCAACCCATGTTTACACTTGCCGGGCGCCACATTGTCACCATAAACTGACAGAATGAGTGTCACGTCAGACTTACACCTTGATCAGGGACACCGGCGCTGGCCAGAGCCGCGCGCGCTGTTGCGACTGATCAAACCGCACACGTGGTTTCCACCCATGTGGGCCTATCTGTGCGGTGTGGTCTCATCCGGCGTAAGCCCCTTGGATCATTGGCAAATCACCCTGCTTGGCATCATCCTTGCAGGGCCGATCGTCTGTGGGATGTCACAGGCGGCAAACGACTGGTGCGACCGGCATGTGGACGCCATCAACGAACCTGACCGCCCGATTCCATCCGGGCGCATTCCGGGCCGCTGGGGGCTATGGATCGCCTTGGTGATGACCGCACTGGGCCTTGTTGTAGGCTACCAACTGGGGCCGTGGGGCTTTGGAGCGACAGTTCTGGCCGTCATGGCCGCATGGGCTTATTCCGCCGAACCGATCCGCGCCAAGCGGTCGGGCATCTGGGGGCCGGGCCTTTGCGGGCTTGCTTATGAGACATTGCCGTGGATCACGGGTGCCGCTGTCCTGGCCGCTGGTGCCCCTGCGCCAGCCGTGATCCTGATCGCTGTGCTTTACGGGATCGGGGCACATGGGATCATGACGCTGAATGATTTCAAGGCCATTGCAGGCGACAGGGCCATGGGCCTGCGGTCCTTGCCTGTCACGCTTGGGCCAAAACGCGCCGCGCGGGTGGCCTGCTGGGTGATGGCTGTGCCACAGGCGATGGTCATTTCACTGCTGTTTTACTGGGACAAGCCGCTGCACGCGCTTGGCGTCATGGCCATGCTGGCGGTGCAGCTTGCCGCAATGCGCGTTTTGCTGCGCGACCCCGAGGGCCGCACGCCATGGTATCAGGGCATGGGCATCCTTTTCTACATCACCGGCATGATGATCGCGGCGACGGCGCTGCGCACGATTGGAGGATAGGATGACACTGTCCTGGCTGCAGATTTTCCGACTGGGTCTGGTGCAGATGGCACTGGGCGCGATTGTGGTGCTGACCACATCAACCCTGAACCGGTTGATGGTGGTAGAGCTTTCGCTGCCCGCCGTCCTGCCGGGGCTGCTGGTGGCATTGCACTACGGCATCCAGCTCAGCCGCCCGCATTGGGGATTTGCCTCTGACGCAGGCGGACACCGGACGCGCTGGATCATCGGTGGCATGGTGGCGCTGGCACTGGGGGCATTCCTTGCCGCCTGTGGGGTGCTGGTGCTGGAAATATCCTTTGCCGGGGGGATGGCGATATCGGTTGTCGCCTATGCGCTGATCGGTCTGGGTGTCGGGGCATCAGGCACATCGCTGCTGGCGCTTCTGGCGACGACAACTGCCCCGCACCGGCGTGCAGCGGCAGCGACGATCACATGGCTGATGATGATCTTCGGCATCGCCATGACCGCCGGGGTTGTCGGCAGCATGCTCGACCCCTACACCCCGGCCTTGTTGATCCGCATTGTCGGCATCGTGGTGCTGGCGGCCATCGTGCTGACCTGCCTTGCCGTCTGGGGGGTCGAAAGCAAACTGATCGCGCGGGCAGAGCCTGATCCAACACCCTTCCGCCAAGGGCTGGCGGAGGTCTGGCAAGAACGCAAGGCGCGCAACTTCACCCTTTTCGTCTTCCTGTCGATGACGGCCTATTTCATGCAAGAGCTGATACTGGAACCCTATGCCGGGCTGGTCTTTGGCTTTACGCCAGGGCAGTCCACGTCGCTTTCTGGTGCGCAAAACGGCGGGGTGTTCATCGGGATGCTGACAGTCGGCATTGTCGCCACCGGGTTCAAGCTGGGTGCGCTGCGCAACTGGGTCATAGCGGGCTGCCTGGGCTCTGCCGCGGCATTGGCGCTGATCACCTTTCTGGGTC
>JAHDGO010000141.1 GCA_020627605.1 Yoonia sp. | reverse complement strand
GGGGGTGTCCAAAGGCGCGCGCCTCAAATCCAGAAACCCCGATCGCCGGAATACCCAGCCCCAGCGCCAGCCCGCGCGCGGCGGAAACGCTGATACGAATACCTGTAAAGTTGCCGGGCCCGGTTCCGACGCCAACTGCGTTCAGGTCAGACCATGTAAGGTTTTCGCCTGCCAGCATCTCTTCCAGCATTGGCATCAGATGTTCGGCCTGACCCTTTGCCATCTCATCAATCCGGGTCACGACC
This sequence comes from Yoonia sp., assembly GCA_020627605.1. GTDB lineage: Bacteria > Pseudomonadota > Alphaproteobacteria > Rhodobacterales > Rhodobacteraceae > Yoonia. The sequence continues at coordinate 5,485 of JAHDGO010000141.1, read as the reverse complement.
CGGTCGCCCAATAGCAAAGCGGCGGCGCAATGCGCCGCCGATGTGTCGAATGCCAGAATGATTGGATCAGGCGGCAACCGGCCGCACCTCCACGACCTCAGGGATGTAGTGCCGCAGCAGGTTCTCGATCCCCATTTTCAGCGTCAGGGTCGATGACGGGCAACCGGCGCAGGCACCCTGCATGTGCAGATAGACGATGCCGCGTTCAAATCCGTGGAAAGTGATATCGCCGCCGTCCTGGGCCACGGCAGGGCGCACGCGGGTGTCCAGCAGTTCCTTGATCTGGCCCACGATCTCACCATCTTCGCCGGTGTGTTCGGCGTGGCCGCTGACGGGCTTGTGGTCATCGGCCATGACGGATTGGCCAGACTGATAATGCTCCATGATCGCGCCCAGAATACCGGGTTTGATATGGTCCCATTCCACATCTTCGGCCTTGGTCACCGTCACAAAGTCGATCCCGAAGAACACGCCAGTGACACCGCCAGCCGCAAAGATACGTTTCGCCAGAGGCGAGGCCTCTGCCGCCTCTGCGCTGGGGAAATCAGCTGTGCCAACCTCCAGCACGTTCTGGCCCGGCAGGAATTTCAAAGTTGCTGGATTTGGGGTCGATTCAGTCTGGATGAACATCGTGCAAACCTTTTTTGTCAGGCTTTAGATATGCGCATCCGGCGTCGCGGTGTCAAGGATTGGAACGATTCTAAACTGCCGGGGCTCAGGTGATCGCTTCCAGCCGTTCCTTGGAGATATCGCCGGGCACAATCGTGAGCGGAATGGGCAGACTGCCTGATTGCCGGGTCATATGGGTGACAAGCGGGCCGGGGCCCTTGCTGTCAATACCGGCACCCAGCACAAGAACGCCGATCTCGGGGTCTTCGTTGATCTGCGCCATAATCTCGACAATGGCTTCGCCTTCGCGGATCACCAGTTCGGGATGCACGTTCTGCTGGTCACGCATCCATTTGGCGAATACCTCGTAATGGACCTCGATCCGCTCGCGCGCTTCGGCGCGCATGATGTCACCGACGCCGATCCAGTGGTTGAATTCGTCAGGCGGAATGATCGACAGGATGGCAACGCCACCACCGGTATGTGCCGCCCGCATCGCGGCAAAGCGCATGGCGTTCAGGCATTCGCGGCTGTCATCCAGAACGACCAGAAATTTACGCATCAGTCTCTCCCTGCTTCGCGGCAATTGTGAAGCAGGACGCAGGGGGTGGCAACGGCGATTTTCAGGGCGCGCTGGCGGCCCAGTCCCAATACATGTCGCGCACGCGGCGGGTGACCGGGCCCACCTGATACTGGCGGTCCTCAAAGGCGGTCACCGGCGTGACCTTGGACATATTGCCGGACAGAAACACCTCATCCGCGCTACGGAAATCGTCAAAGGACAGGACGGTTTCATGCACGGCCACACCATCCGCGCGCAGGTTCTTGATATGCCGCGCACGGGTGATCCCTGCCAGAAAAGTGCCGTTGGCAATGGGGGTAAACACCTCGCCATCCTTGACCATAAAGACATTGGCGGTGGCGGTTTCGGCCACATTGCCCATGGCATCCGCCACGAGCGCATTGCCGAACCCGTTCTGGCGCACTTCGGCCAGCATCCGCGCGTTGTTGGGGTAAAGGCAGCCCGCCTTTGCGTTTACCACCGCACTTTCGATCACTGGTCTGCGAAAGCGGGTCTGGCCCAGCGTGGTTGTCGCGCTGTCTTTGGCAAAGGGGATCGCCTCCAGACAGATGGCAAAGCCTGTGGCCTCTGCGCTGGGCACAATCGCCGTCGCATCGCCGTGGATGGCCCAGTACATGGGCCGGATGTAGACTGCTGTATCTTTGGGGTAATGCGCCAGCCCTTCCCACGTCAGGGCAATCATGTCTTCGGTGCTGACCGTAGGCGTGATCATCAGCGCCTCGGCAGAGCGGTTGACCCGCGCGCAATGCAGATCAAGATCGGGCGCCCGCCCATGCACATAGCGCGCCCCGTCAAACACTGTCGTGCCCAGCCAAGACCCATGATCAGCGGCCCGCATGATCGGCACATCGCCAGCATGCCAGCTGCCATCGAAGTAAGTGTAGATATCCGTGCCTGTCGCCATGCTGGTCACTCCCTTTGACGGCAGAGACTATGGGCAGTCAAACGCGGGGTAAAGTGGCGCGGCGTCTGATGCCGGGGAACATCAGACGCCCACGCGGCCAGTGGGTGCGGCGGGGAAGACGGGGACCCAGGGCGATGGCAGCAGCACGAATCGATGCTGCGATGGCGGCAGTCTTGCCGGCTGAGGATTCAGTTTTATGACGCTGGGTCTGACAGGGCGAGCAGGGCGGCGATATCCAGCCCTGCGTTCACCATTTTCAATGCGCCGTCCGCCTGCCGCGGCCAGTCCGCCATGGGTTTGTCGACGTAAATCTCGACCCCGTTCTGGTCAGGGTCGCGCAGATAAACCGCCTCGCTCACCCCATGATCAGCCGCACCGTCCAGCGGGATGCCAGCCGCCGTGATCCGCCGCAGCACTTGCGACAGCGCCATGCGGTCAGGGTAGAGAAAGGCAGAGTGGTAAAGCCCGGTATGCCCAGGCGGTGGCGGCGTTGCACCAAGGCTTTCCCATGTGTTCAGGCCAATGTGATGGTGATAGTCGCCTGCGGCCAGAAATGCTGCACCGTTGCCTGCGCGCTGCGTGACAGCAAAGCCCAGTATATCGCTGTAGAAACCGATCGCGCGATCAAGGTCCGAAACACGTAGATGCACATGGCCGACGCGGGCTGTTTCAGGATGTGACATGCGCTTGCTCCTATCTGGCTGTTGGACAGAAGATAGGGCCTTGCGCAGAGGCGCAAAAGGGGCCGGATTGCAGCGCTGCACAGCGGCGACCGCGGGACTGGTCGCGGGCTGACCGTAGGTGCGCGTTACGACCGCAACATGCCCACAATGTCGTAGGTCTGACGCAGGATCGGGTCTGCAATCTCGCGCGCTTTCTCTGACCCCGCGCCGAGGATGCGGTCAATCTCGGCCGGGTCGGCCATCAGACGGGCCATCTCATCTGCGATGGGGGCCAGTTTGGCGACGGCCAGATCGGCCAGCGCCGGTTTAAACTTGCCCCAGCCCGCCCCGGCGTATTCGGCGATCGTTGCTTCCGCTGTGGCGTCGTTTAGTGCGGCGTAGATATCGATCAGGTTGCGCGCCTCTGGCCGGTCCTTGAGACCATCCAGCGTGTCCGGCAAAGGCTCCGGATCTGTTTTGGCCTTCTTGAATTTCTTGGCGATCTTGTCGGCATCATCCGTCATGTTGATGCGTTCCATGTCGCTGTCACCGGACTTCGACATCTTCTTGGTGCCGTCGCGCAGGTTCATGATGCGCATGGCGGGGCCTTCGATAACCGGGGTGGTCAGCGGAAAGAAATCGACGCCGAAGTCATGGTTGAACTTGGCCGCGATATCGCGGGTCAGCTCGACATGCTGTTTCTGGTCGTCGCCCACGGGTACGTGGGTCGCGTGATAGAGCAGGATATCGGCGGCCATCAGCGACGGATAGGCGTAAAGACCCAGCGACTGTTTTTCCGCGTTCGCCCCGGCCTTGTCCTTGAACTGCGTCATGCGGTTCATCCAGCCGACGCGGGCGACGCAGTTGAAGATCCAGCCCAGTTCCGCATGGGCGGATACCTGACTTTGGTTGAACAGGATCGACTGGGTCGGGTCCAGACCGGCGGCCAGATAGCCTGCGGCCACCTCGCGTGTCATATTGGCCAGTTCCCTGGGGTCCTGCCAGACGGTGATCGCGTGCAGATCGACCACGCAATAGACGCATTCCATCTGTCCCTGCATGCCGACAAAGCGTTTGATTGCACCCAGATAGTTGCCCAGCGTCAGCCCGCCTGACGGCTTGATCCCGGAAAAGACGCGGGGTGTGAACTGGGTCTGTGTCATTGCTTTTTGTCCGGGCTGGATTTCGGGGCATCGCTCGCTTACCCCTGTCGGCGCAACCCGTCAACGTCAACCACCCCCGCGAAAGCCCGATATGTCGTCAGAAAACGAAGAAAGCCACACTGGCCCGGTCAGCCCATTCAACGATCTGCCTGCCATGGTCATTGTGCTGACACTGCTGATCCTCGGGATCGAGGCGGTGTTCCAGATGGCTGAACATGGGTTGATCGGTGGACCCACCGCGATTGGCTGGCGGTTGGAAGCAGTGAATGAATATGGCTTTTCGCCGAATGTTCTGGATCGTGTCCTGGTGGCCGGTGACTATTCCTTTGGGATGCTAATCCGCTTTGTCACCTATCCATTCATCAACGTGGATCTGACGCAGGTGGCGTTTTGCGCGGCCCTGACGCTTGCCCTGGGGAAGTTCACGGCTGAATATTACGGCGGCATCAAGGTGTTGCTGATCTATCTGCTGACGAGCATCTGCGGGGCCGTGGTCTATGCGCTGCTGGTCAGTGGCAACTACCCCCTTCTGGGTGGGTTCACGCCGGTTTATGGTCTCATCGGTGCCTATACCTACGCGCTGTGGCTACGCCTTGGGCAGGCTGGCAAGAACCAGTTGCTGGCCTTTCGCCTCATCGGTTTTCTGCTGCTGATCCAGTTGATCTTCGGGATCATGGCGGGTGTGCTTTACGAGGTCGCACCACCGCCCACCTGGATTGCAGAGCTGACGGGATTTGCCGCTGGCTTTGCCGTCTCGCTTGTCTTTGCGCCGGGGGGATGGTCGACCTTTGTTGACCGAATGCGCCAGCGCGGCTAGCGGCGCATATTGCGCCGGAATTCGGACAGTTTGAACGCGCCGAAAATGTGGCCAAGCCCGAAGTAGCTGACAACGCCGATCAGGATCAGCAGTACAAGTGCGGCATAACGCCAGAGTGCTATGCCGAAGAATGGTTTGAGTGTTGCGGCTGACAGCCACAGGATCAGACCCATGGCCAGGGCCGCCAGAATGATCCGCCAGATCCGCCCCTTAAACCGTGCATCTAGTTTGCCTGCGTCGCCCATGCTGCGCGCGCCGCGCGCCAGCATCACAACCATGGCCCAGCCTGTCAGCGTCGTGCCAACCGCCGCCGCCGCAAAGCCGATGACCGGCGACAGCCCGATGGCCAGCGCGGCGTTCAACACCATGGCCGCCAGCGCATAGTAGAATGGCCGTTTGGTATCTTCGCGGGCAAAAAACAGCGGTTGCAACGTCTTTTGCAGCACAAAAGCTGGCAGCCCCAGCCCATAGATCGCAACCGCAATTGCCGTCGCAGCGGTGTCGTCGCTGGTAAATGCCCCACGTTCAAACAGGACGCTGACCAGCGGCAGGGGGATCACCATCAGCGCCACAGACGCTGGGATCGTCAGCGCAAGGCTGATTTCAGAGGCGCGGTTGAACGCATCCCGCCCGCCAGCATCATCGCCCGCCCGCAAGCGCCGCGATAGGTCCGGCAACAGGACGACGCCGACAGCAATGCCAACCACGCCCAAAGGCAGTTGATAAAGCCGGTCAGCATAGCTGAGC
>JAHDGO010000140.1 GCA_020627605.1 Yoonia sp. | reverse complement strand
GCTCCACCCGGAAGCCACGGATTTTCACCAGATCATCGACCCGCCCAAAGTGCAGAAGCTCTCCCTCGGTCGTCCAGGCACCCAGATCGCGGGTGTTGAACATCATATGGCCGGGGCGGAACGGGTCCGGCTTGTAGCGTTCGGCATTCAGCGTTGGATTGGCCAGATAGCCGGCGGTCACACAATCACCCCCCGCCCACATGACGCCCCGTGCGCCAAGGGGGACCGGCGCAAGTGTGTCGTCGAGGATGTAGACCGTGTTGTTGGGCGTGGGCTTGCCGATTGTCAGGTCCGGCTTGTCTGGCATGTGCAGGATGGCGGTGTTGATGATCGTGGTCTCGGTCGGACCGCATGAGTTGTAGAAGTTGCAGATTCCAGCCCATTTGTCGGCAAGCGGGCGGGGGCAAGGCTCCCCCGCGACGGCGGCTGTCTTTACGCCCTGGCAGGCCCCTGCATCGAGTGAGGCCAGAATGGATGGCGTCGCGATCAGCACATCCACACAGGCGGCCGTGGCCTGAATGTCGGCCCCGCGCACGACCAGCGTGGCACCGTTGGACAGCGCACCCAGCGTTTCCCAGGCCGCCATATCAAAAGCTATCGACAGGATCTGCCCGACACGGACGCCGGGCCGCATTCCCAGATCACCGGGCGCGGTCTGCAGGATGTTGCACAGGTTCTTATGTGTGACCTGCACACCGTTGGGCACCCCTGTCGTGCCAGAGGTGAACAGCACCATGCACAGATCATCCGGCACCAGCGGGCTTGGCCCGGCCAGACGCGGGCTGGTTGCATCGGCAAGGACCTCTTCCATGACAACGAGCGTCTGCCCCTCGGTCAGGGCCACCGCACCGGCGCAGTCAGCGATTGTCAGGACCACAGACGCGCCGGTCACGGTTGAGATATGGCGCAGGGCCTTATCCGTCGTGACGCCGATGTGCTGCGGGATATAGTAGGCACCCAGTTTCATGCAGGCAAAGATGCCCACCACCATCGGGATAGAGCGTTTCAGGTATAGCCCCACCGCGTCACCATGACCGATGCCGCATTCCTGCAGATGGTGGGCCAGTCGCGCAGCGGCATCATCCAACTGGCCGTAGCTGATGACCTGATCACCATGTTCGACGGCAGGCGCATCTGGCTGGGTTCTGGCAAAATGTTCAAACCCGGCAAGGATGGTCGCAAAGCGCGGCGTCTCTGCCGGCCCCCAACCGAAATTGACGAACCACTCACCGGGGATATCCCCTGCAGGCGTGCGCGCAGTCTGTCTGGCAGCACTGCGCAGTTCAGACGGCCCCGCAAAAGGCAAAGAGTTCGATTGATGCATATGAACCTCCCGGATGTCGTGCAGCAATACAGATGTTCAAATTGATGGGAAATTTTCCCATGATCAATAAACACTCTTGTGATGTGGCGGATCTGCGCTAAATCGCAGATGGGGATGGGCAGTTTGGGCGAGGAAACAGGTGTCAGTGCCGAGTGATGATCAAAAACGGGTTGAGCGTGTCCTGACTGCTCTGCTGCGCCCTGTCTCCAAGATATTGATAAAATACAATATATCGCTGAATACGTCGGTGGAGCTGATCAAGCGCACGCTTGTTGAAGCCGCGGTGGATGACAGCAGCCCAACCGACAGTCTTGTCAGCTTGCGGACCGGGGTGCATCGCAAGGATGTCAAACGCCTGCGTGCCCTGATGGCAGAGGGGGGTGCCGAAAATCCTCCCATTCGGGGGCTTGCGGTGGTCTTGTCGCTTTGGGCCAATGACCCCCGCTTCCGAGATGGCAAAGGGCAACCAAGGTCGCTTGCGCGCAAGGCGCGAGATGGCGTGGCAGGGTTTGATGATCTTGTCAGGGCGAGCAAGGTCGATCTTGCGCCTGCCACCGTGCTACAGGAACTGCTGGCGCAATCGCTTGTCGCAATGGATGCAGAGGGGCGCATCACCTTGCTGTCCAAGACCTTCGTCGCACAATCGGGCGAGGCCGCGCTGCGGGCGTTCGAGGCGACCGTAACCGACCACGTGCGTGTCGCGGCGGAAAACGTCCTGTCACCGACCGGCGCACCGCGCAAGTTTGATCAGGTGGTCCGCTATTCCCACCTGTCCGATGCATCCGTTGCCGCACTGGAGGCTGAAGCGCGCAAACTTGCGCGCAACTACCTTGAACACATGAATGCCATGGCGCACCGACTACAAAGTGATGACGATGCATCTGGACAATTGTCCAATGGTCAATTTGTGTCGGGCGTATTCATCGCCCCGGCCAGCGCAGGTCAGCGCCTGACAGGTGGCCATGTGACCCCGGACCCAGAGAAAGACAAAGACCCATGACTGCCCAGCCGATCACCAAGTTTCTGTTCGTCGTCGCGCTGATCACCCTGTCATTGACCCCCCTGACCACAGCCGAGGAAGACCCGGACCGCGAAGGCGGGCTGACCGGCACCGGGATTGTCGGAGAGATCACCGCGCTTGGCAGCATCGTGGTGAATGGCCAGAGGATCACCTTCGCACCGGATCAGGAGGTGGCGAATGCGGTCGCACCAACGCAGGCAGCGGACCTGTTGCCAGGTGACATTGTGGCCGTCGCCGTGACACCCGCAGCACAGGATTGGGGCGCTGTCGCCATCCGCCAGGTCCACGCGCTGGTTGGTCCGGTGTCAGCCGCAAGCGCGGGTGAATTCACGCTGCTGGATGTTGCGGTCCAGTGGCAGGGCCCATCGCCCGCTGTGGGTGACTGGATCGCCGTCAGTGGGTTCTGGACAGGGGATGGTGTCATCGCGACGAGGGTGCAGCCCATCGCGCCGCGCGGCACCGCGCAGATTATCGGCAGTTACGGTGCAGACACCGCAGGCGCCGCCACCAAAGTGGGCACGCTGACGCTGGACCTGCCGCTGCTGCAGCACGCCAGTGAAGGTGACGTGATCGAGGTGACAGGCACCATCGCGGATGGCCAGTTGTCGGTGACGGATATCAAACTGGGATTGTTTGATATGCCTGTTTCTGTCGTGCTGGCAGAAGGGTATCTGACCGATCTCGCGCCTTCCGGTCACTATACCGTCGCTGGCAGTGGGCTGTCGGCCTATGCCGACAATCAGCAATCCATCATGGAAACCGACCGGATCAGGGTCTGTGGCGCTGACGGTCAGTTGGGTCTGCCTGATGATCTGATCTTAGCTGACATCGCCGAACGGCTGGGCTGTCCGGCAGCCGCGAACTAGACGCTGCCGCTGGCCAAGGCCCGGATCGTCGCCAGACTAAAGTGCGAGGTCCTGCATCAGCATCTCTTTACTGTAGTCCGATTTGTCCGCTGTCCGCTTGATCCGGCCCCGTTCGACCACGGCGAACCGGTCAGCAATGCGGTAGGCAAAATCAGCGTTCTGTTCGACCAGAACGATGGCCATCCTGCCCTGATCGCGCAGCGCGACAAGCGCATCGCCGATCTGCTGAATGACATTGGGCTGGATCCCCTCTGTCGGTTCATCCAGCAACAGGACACGCGGCTGACTGATCAGCGCGCGCGCGATGGCAAGCTGCTGTTGCTGGCCACCTGACAAGTCGCCGCCGCGACGCCCCTGCATGTCACGCAGGACCGGAAACAGGTCAAAGACATCATCGGGGATCTGATGAGCGGTCTTGGGCAGGCAGGCAAAACCGGTTTCAAGGTTTTCGCGCACGGTCATCATCGGGAACACCTCGCGCCCCTGTGGGACATAGGCGATGCCAGCGCGCGCCGCGACATAGGCAGAGCCCAGCGGGACCGCTGTGTCGTTGACCATCACCTGACCGCCTGCGACAGGATGGCGGCCTGACAGCGCCTTCAGCAGGCTGGTTTTCCCCACGCCATTGTTGCCCATGATCGCCGTGATCTGGCCAACCGGCGCTGCCAGGGAAATATCATAGAGGATCTGGCTTTGCCCGTATTTGAGGTCAATGTGCTGCACGTCAAGCATGGGCGCGCCCCAGATAGACGTCGATGACGTTCTGATTTGCCGTCACGTGATCCAGTGATCCTTCGGCCAGCACCGCCCCCTCATGCAGGACGGTGACTTTACAATCCAGTCGCCGCACGAACTCCATATCATGTTCCACAACGACCACGGCACGGGTCTTGGCCGCCTCGCGCAGAATGTCGGTTGTTTTCTCGCGCTCTTCCGGGGTCATGCCGGCGGCGGGCTCATCCACCAGCATCAGGCGCGGCTCTTGTGCCAGCAGCATGCCGATCTCAAGCCATTGTTTTTGCCCGTGGCTCAACTCCCCGGCCACCCGCGGCAGGCTGTCGCCCAGCCCGACCTGATCTGCGATCGCCTCGATCCGTGCGGCGTTTGGTTTGGTTTTCTTGTGCATGAGCACGGCCAGCGGGCCACGCGGGGTCTTGAGGGCCATGGCAAGGTTCTGGCGCACGGTCTGCGCCTCGAACACGGTGGGCTTCTGAAACTTCCGCCCGATCCCTTCCTGCGCGATCTGGCTTTCGGATTTCCCCAGAAGTGAGATATTCTTGTCCCCCCAGATCACCTGTCCTTCGTCGGGTTTGGTCTTACCTGTCACGATGTCCATGAAGGTTGTCTTGCCAGCGCCATTGGGTCCGATGATCGCGCGCAGCTCAACCGGGGCAAAGTTGATCGACAGGTTGTTGATGGCGCGAAACCCGTCGAAGGTGACGGTGACGCCGGACACTTCCAGCAGCATGCTCATGACGGTTTCCTCACCAGATAATCGAAGAGACCGCCAATCCCCTTGGGAAAGAACAGGGTGACGGCGACAAAAGACAGGCCAAGCAGCACAAGCCACCAGTCTGTCCACTGGATGACGTAGAACCCAAGGTTGATATCCGGCGCGCCACCCCCGGTGAACCAGCTTGACAACAGCGACACAAAAGCCGCCCCGATGACCGCACCGTAGAGCCGCCCGCGCCCACCAATCGCGACCCAGACCGCCAGATAGATCGACGCAATCGGGGCAATCTCACCGGGGTTAATAATGCCCGCCTGCGGATAATAGAGCGCCCCGGCAATCCCGGCGACAACCGCTGTCGTGGTGAAGACGAAAAGCTTGTAGCTTTCCACGTGATACCCAAGAAAGCGCACGCGTGCCTCGTTGTCGCGGATGCCCTTGATGACGCTGCCCATCTTGCCAGAAACCACCCAGGCAAAGAACACATAGCCAGCCCCAAGCGCCACAGCAGAGGCGATCAGAAAAATGACCGAGACCGTGGCCTGCGATACGTCCTCATATCCCGGAATGTTCTGCAAACCCGACAAACCGTTGTTGCCGCGCAGCCCGCTGTCGTTCTGAAAGAGGTAAAGCGACAGCGCCAGTGTCATCGCCTGCGTCAGGATCGACAGGTAAACACCCGTCACCCGCGACCGGAACGCCAGCCACCCGAACACCAGCGCCAGCAGCCCCGGCACGAGGACAACCATCAGCAGTTGCAAGGCCAGACTGTCGGCAAAGGCCCATATCCACGGAAAGTCAGAGCTGCCGACGACGCCGAAAATCTGGTTGCCGATGGCGTCTGAAACCTCGTCCGGTGTTGGTGGAATAGCTTGCCTTGCAAGGCTCTCGATCACAATCTCTTCGGTGCGGGCGTACATCAGCCACATGCCGATGGCATAGCCACCGATCCCGAAAAAGGCGAAATGCCCAAGTGATAGGATGCCGCAATAGCCCCAGACCACATCCATCGCGATGGCGATCAGGCACAGGCACAACGTCTTGCCGAGCGTTTTCACAAAGGATGTC
>JAHDGO010000139.1 GCA_020627605.1 Yoonia sp. | reverse complement strand
ACAACTTCAGAACCAGACCCTGCATCTTTTCACGGGTCAGCGCGTCAAGCGCACCCAGTGGTTCATCCATCAGGATCACGTCGGGTTCATTGGCCAGACAGCGGGCCAGCGCGACACGCTGCTGCATCCCGCCTGACAGCTCGTAAACTGCCTTTTCCTTGAAGTCCTGCAAACCCACGACGTCCAGCAGATGATCAACGATCTTTGCCTTCTCGGCCTTTGGCATCCCTTTCATGGATGGGCCAAAGCCCACGTTTTCACGCACGCTCATCCATTCAAACAGCGCGCCCTGCTGAAACACCATGCCGCGCTCTGCTGCGGGTCACTTGTGGGCCGTTGAGCAGGATCTTCGGTCGGGGCCAGAAAACCGGCAACAATATTCAGCAAGGTTGTCTTGCCGCAGCCCGAAGGCCCAAGCACCGACAAGAGCTCCCCCGCCTTGAGGTCGAGTGAAACGTCCTTGAGTGCCTGCACCGACGACCCGTTAGGCAGGTCGAAGCGCATCGACAAGCGATCTATTTGTAACCCTGACATGGCTTATCCCGTTGTTTTCCCTGAAAAGCCCACGCAAATGCGTCAGGGCTTGTCACGGAAAACAAAAAGGCTGGCGCGCGGATCAACGCCGCGCGCCAGCCATGGCAATTTACATTGCGCTTGCGGCCTGCAGTGGGCCAGTGTTCACAGCACCTTCGTAGCTGTCCAGCGATGCCGGGATCGAACCGCTTTCCACAAAGACGTCTGCAACGCCTTTCATGAAGGCAGGTGCAGCACCGCCCAACCAGGCTTCTGACAGCTGTGTGTCGATGTCTGGGAAGACGAATGTCGCCATGGTTTCGGCTGTCGCGTCTTCATCCATACCAGCGTCGTTTGCGATGACTGGCAGCATTTCTTCAACGCCAGAGCCGTCGTTCCATGCGGCGTTCGCCGCGGCGGTCACTTCAAGGAACTTGGCAACCATCTCTGGGTTTTCAGCGACGAAGCTTGCTGGCGCAGATGTCACGTCAAAAACCAGAATGCCCAGCTCTTCTTTCTCGGCACCGGTCAGCAGGACGTTGCCATGCTCTTTCATGCGGCGCAGTGCACCACCCCAGCCGCAGGACATATCGACCTGACCTTGGGCAATCGCAGCAGCACCTTCGGCAGGGGCCATGTCAACAACGTCAAGCGACGCCAGGTCCACACCGAAGTGGTCCATCTGACGCAGGAAGCCGTAGTGGGCAGCGGTACCCAGTGGCACGGCGACTTTCTTGCCAGCCAGTTCCGCAGCGCTGTCCTTGTCGATTTCCAGACCTGAGGCCACGACGCAGTTGTCGTTTTCAGCATAGGACACAGCAACGTCGAGGATCTGAAGGTCCTGACCGGCGGATGCGGCAACCACGAAAGGTGGCACACCCTGGCTGACGGCGATCTGCACGTCACCAGATGCCATGGCAGCAGACATGGCGGTCCCGCTGTCAAAGCTGACCCAGTTGACGGTGACGCCAAGCGCCTCGTCATAGGTGCCGTTTACTTTGGCAAACTGGAATGGCATTGGCCATTCAAGGAAGTAGGCAACAGTGATTTCACCATGACCGTCTGCCACTGTCTGTGTGGCACCGGCGATAAGCGCAACACTGGCTGCGGCACCCATAAGTGCATTTTTGAGTTTCATATTCTTCTCCCGTTTGGTGACACCCGTCTTTCGCGGGCGCCTTGCGTGATTTGGGCAGGTTTTACCTGCCTTGGCGAATAGCTGAACATGAATTGCCTGACCTTCCAAGCCCTAAACGTTCCAGCAAATGATGCAGGCACGAGTTTCGCGCCAACTTGCCCCGCCACTATTTTGATTGCTCAAGAAGGTGGCAGGTCCGGAAACCAGCGAAAGAAATTCATGTCGTAAGGTCAATCAAAAGATCACGGCGATCTTTGGCTGCATTTGCGCGAAAGAACTGCGCGAACTTGCGAAGAATGGTTTAATTTCAGAAAGATACAGAAATGTGCTATGATTTTTCGTGACAATCGTCCGATATTTTGGACTTATTCATGCCACTGATCTGGCCCTATCGGCTGACGCAATGTGGTAGTCAAGTTAACTTGTTAGGCCAGCGCAGATCACGGATTCGTCCTGCGCCCCATCGCTGATCTCAGGAGAATTCGACATGGACACGCTGAACTTCGCAAATGATCCAGAACATGTGGTCGAGGCTGACCGCGCCCATGTCTGGCACCACCTCAGCCAGCATAAACCCTATGAAACCGTTGATCCACGCATCATCGTCGAAGGCAAGGGCCTGCGCGTCTGGGACATCAAGGGCAAGGAACATATCGATGCCGTCTCTGGCGGTGTCTGGACGGTGAACGTCGGCTACGGCCGCAAGCGCATCGCCGACGCGATTTCCGAAGCTGTGACCAAGATGTGTTTCTTCGGCGGCACCGCAGGCACCATCCCCGGCGCGCAATTCGCCGAGATGCTGATCGACAAGATGCCGGGGCTGGACCGCGTCTATTACGCCAACTCGGGCTCTGAGGCGAATGAGAAGGCGTTCAAGATGGTCCGCCAGATCAGCCACAAGCATTATGGCGGCAAGAAGAACAAGATCCTGTATCGCGAGCGTGACTACCACGGGTCGACCATCGCGACGATGTCTGCTGGCGGACAGGATGAGCGGAACGCGCAGTACGGGCCGTTCACACCCGGTTTCATCCGCGTGCCGCATTGCTTGGAATACCGCAGCCAGGATGGGTCAACCGGTGAAGAGTATGGCGCAAAGGCCGCGCAGGCGATCGAGGATGTGATCCTTGCCGAAGGCGCCGACACGATTGGCGCGCTCTGCCTTGAGCCCATCACAGCCGGTGGCGGCATCATCGTCCCACCCAAAGGTTACTGGGAACGGGTGCAGGAGATCTGCAAGAAATACGATATCCTGCTGCATATTGACGAGGTTGTCTGCGGCATCGGGCGCACCGGCACATGGTTCGGCTATCAGCAGTTCGGCGTGCAGCCTGACATCGTGACGATGGCCAAGGGTGTTGCCTCTGGTTACGCCGCGATTTCCTGCTGTGTGACCACCAACCGGGTCTTTGACATGTTCAAGGATGACACCGATCACCTTGGGTACTTCCGCGATATCTCGACCTTCGGCGGTTGTACCGCAGGCCCGGCGGCAGCCATCGAGAACATGAACATCATCGAAGAGGAAGACCTGCGCGGCAATTCCGTGACGATGGGTGCGCATCTGCAGGACAACCTGCATGCCCTGATGGACAAGCACAAATGGATCGGCGACGTGCGCGGCATGGGTCTGTTCGCCGGGATTGAACTGGTGACCGACCGCGACAGCAAAGAGCCTGTCAGCGAAAAGCACGTTGGCGCCATTGTGGCCGACTGCATGGCACAGGGCATCATCATCGGCGCAACCAACCGGTCCCTGCCGGGGTTCAACAACACCCTGCTTTTCGCCCCTGCCCTGATCGCCACCAAAGACGATCTGGATCAGGTCACCGACGCCGTAGACCGCGCGATGACCAACGTTTTGGGTTAACGCACAACCGGCGCAGGCGTCACAGCCTGCGCCACCACATCGCAAGACGGATGCAATGTCTGCGAGGTGGCGACTGTGGCCAGACACGCCAAAGCGAGTGCCGCCACAAAGATGATCTTGAAAATGCGCATCGGGTTTCTCCATCCAGTTGGTTCTGGAACGCGCCACGCCCGCATTTCCGTCGCACAGTCTTGCGATGGATTGTGAATAGGTCCAATCTGTTCCCAGCATAGGGCCAGTTCATGTCGATCTCTGTCGAAACCTTTTTTCTTGATCCCTCCGCCGAGGGCACGTTGCAGGCGCGTATTCAGCAGATGGTCGCGCAGGGTATCCTCAACGGCCGGTTCCGTCCTGGTGAGCGGCTGCCCTCTTCGCGCAAGATGGCCACGCATCTGGGGGTCAGCCGCATTACCGTGACGCTGGCCTATACTGAACTGGTCGCTGACGATTACCTCACCTCGCGCGGGCGGTCGGGCTTTTTCGTTTCTGATAATGCGCCGGAACCGCCCGCCTTTCCTGCTCAGCGTTTTCACACCGGCACTGTGGACTGGAACCGGGCCATCGGCCAGCGTTTCACCCCGGGGCTGAGCCTTGACAAGCCCGCCGACTGGGCCGACTACCGCTATCCTTTCATCTACGGACAGGCTGACAAGACGCTCTTTGATGCGGCCAACTGGCGGCTTTGTGCCCTGCGCGCGCTGGGGATGCGCGATTTCAAGGCGCTGACCTCTGACTATTACGATGCCGATGACCCGCAACTGGTGGACTTCATCGCCCGGCAGACCCTGCCGCGCCGGGGCATTCTGGCCAATACCGACGAAATCCTTGTGACGATGGGCGCGCAGAACGCGCTTTGGCTGACGGCGCAAGTGCTGCTCAACAGCCGCCGCCGCGCCGCGATCGAGGACCCGTGCTACCCCGCCCTGCGCACCATCCTGACGCAGTCGCGCTGCCAGCTGAGCATGGTGCCGGTGGATACCGACGGGCTGCCCCCCGACGATCTGCCAGCGGAAACCGATGTTGTCTTCACAACGCCCAGCCACCAATGCCCCACGGCAGCGACCATGCCACTGACCCGGCGCAAAGCCCTGCTGGACAAGGCAGAGGCAGAGGATTTCCTGATCGTGGAAGACGACTACGAATTTGAGATGTCGTTCCTGAAGGCCCCCTCCCCCTCGCTGAAATCCCTCGATCAGAACGGGCGGGTGATCTATGTCGGCTCTTTCTCGAAATCGCTGTTTCCGGGTTTGCGGCTGGGCTATCTGGTGGGGCCAGCGCCCTTTATCCGAGAGGCCCGCGCCTTGCGCGCCACGGTCCTGCGCCACCCACCGGGGCATATTCAGCGCACAGCCAGCTATTACCTGTCCCTCGGCCATTATGACGCCCTGATCCGCAGGATGAGCAAGGCCTACCACCAACGCAGGCAGGTGATGGAAGAGGCGCTTCATGCCAATGGATTGCAGATTGCGGGGCAAGGCACCTATGGCGGCTCGTCCATCTGGCTGCGCGCGCCGCTGGGCACCGACACGACCGTTCTGGCAGAAAGACTGCGCAAGCATGGTGTGCTGATCGAACCCGGCGCACCCTTCTTTGCAGCCGATGATCCGCCCAAACGCTATATGCGCATCGCCTACTCTTCGATCCCTTCAGAACGGATTGCCGACGGGATCAGCTTGATTGCGCGTGCGATACAGGATAATGATTTTTGAGACTGGGAGTCTCAATATAATTGCCGCTGGACTTAAGAGCCGAGATCAATTGGACCTAACGGCCATGATTGGCAAACCATATTGTCAGCCCAGAAAAGCGGCGGGGATTCTGCGCACCCCGTATGAACAATGCCAAGGGAAGGACCTAACCCATGAAGATGACCACCGAAGAAGCCTTCGTCAAAACGCTGCAAGCGCATGGTATCCGCCATGCTTTCGGGATCATCGGCTCTGCCATGATGCCGATTTCCGATATCTTCCCTGCCGCTGGCATCACCTTCTGGGACTGCGCCCATGAAGGGTCCGCCGGCATGATGGCTGACGGCTACACCCGCGCCACCGGCGAGATGTCGATGATGATCGCGCAGAACGGCCCCGGCATCACGAACTTCGTCACGGCTGTCAAAACAGCCTACTGGAACCACACCCCTTGTCTGCTGGTCACGCCGCAGGCCGCCAACAAGACCATCGGTCAGGGCGGTTTTCAGGAAATGGAACAGATG
>JAHDGO010000138.1:3399-5766 GCA_020627605.1 Yoonia sp. | reverse complement strand
AGGGTAGGCAGGTTGCTCATCTGAGGTGCGTACAAAAGGTGATGATCCGCTGGCAAGCCTCCTTCAGGGCCGCGTCAGAGGTTGCATAGCTGACCCTGAAATTGGGACTTAGGCCGAAGGCCGCACCAAAAACGACCGCCACGCCTGTTTCTTCAAGCAGGGCGGTGGCGAAAGCCTCATCATCTGCGATGTGGGTGCCCGCCGCTGAGGTCTTGCCGATGCAGCCAGCGATGGAGGGGTAGACGTAGAACGCGCCCTCCGGTTTCGGGCAGACGATGCCGGGCGCGGTGTTCAGCATGTCGACCACAAGATCGCGCCTGCGGGTGAAAAGCGCGTTGTTGGGCGCCAGAAAATCCTGCGTGCCGTTCAATGCCTCGACCGCCGCGTGCTGGCTGACAGAACAGGGGTTGGAGGTGGATTGCGACTGCACCTTGCGCATCGCCTTGATCAGATGCTCTGGCCCGGCGGCATAGCCGATGCGCCAACCGGTCATGGCATAGGCTTTGGACACACCGTTGACTGTCAGCGTGCGGTCGTAAAGTGCGGGTTCCACCTGCGCTGGGGTGCAGAATGTAAAATCATCATAGGCCAGATGTTCATACATATCGTCGGTCATAATCCAGACATGCGGGTGGCGCAGCAGCACATCAGTCAGCGCCTTCAACTCTTCCCATGAATAGCCAGCGCCTGTGGGGTTGGAGGGGGAGTTGAAGAGAAACCATTTGGTTTTGGGTGTAATCGCGGCCTCAAGCTGATCGGGTGTGATCTTGAAGTTGTTGTCGAGCGTCGCGGCCACGGTCACGGGCGTGCCGCCGCCCAGCAGGACCATGTCGGGGTAGCTGACCCAGTATGGGGCCGGGATCACCACCTCGTCACCGGGGTTCAGCGTAGCCATGAAAGCGTTGTAAAGCACCTGCTTGCCACCGCTGCCGACGGTGACCTGTGCGGGCGTATAGCTGAGGTCATTGTCGCGTTTGAACTTGGCGCAGATCGCCTCTTTCAGCTCTGGAATACCATCGACGGCGGTGTATTTCGTCTTACCCTCCGCGATGGCCGCGACAGCGGCGTCCTTGATGTTCTGCGGGGTGTCAAAATCAGGCTCCCCCGCGCCCAGCCCGATGATGTCACGGCCTTGCGCCTTCAGCTCTGCCGCTTTGCCTGTAACGGCGATTGTCGGGGACGGTTTGACACGATCGAGTGTCGCAGAGAGAAATGACATGCCTTGATCCAGTGGTAATCAGCCTATGTGACTGACATAAGACGCGGCAAAGCAGATTAGCAAGCATTCAAAGGACGTTCACATGCCTGATGACCGGAACTGGTTCAGCGCCGAGACGGCGACATTCGGCGACCGGCTGGCCGGCGCGCGCGAAGCGGCCGGACTCAGCCAGAAGGCGCTGGCCGAAAAGCTGGGCGTCAAGAC
Source organism: Yoonia sp. (assembly GCA_020627605.1). Lineage (GTDB taxonomy): Bacteria > Pseudomonadota > Alphaproteobacteria > Rhodobacterales > Rhodobacteraceae > Yoonia. The sequence continues at coordinate 4,343 of JAHDGO010000138.1, read as the reverse complement.
CAGCGTGATTGCCGGCTGGGAGAATGACCTGAAAGAACCGCGTGCGAACCGGTTGCAGATGGTGGCGGGCATTGTGGGCATCTCGATCAGTTGGTTGCTGACCGGCGAGGGCGAGGGTGTTGACAGCCCCACCGAAGATGCCGTTCTGAACGACGATGTGGCCGGGTTGCTTGCCGAAATGCGCGGGTTGCGCAGTGAGGTGGCACAAACGGGTGAAAAGCTCGCGCGCCTCGAAAAACGCCTGCGTGCAGCATTGAAAGAGTGACATGTCAGAGACGCGCGATGTCATGATCAAGCGGTTGCGCATGCGGTCCATGCGTCGGGGCATCAAGGAAATGGACCTGATCCTGCAAGGATTTGCCGATGCGCATCTGGCAGGGCTGAGCGATGCGGATCTGACGCTCTATGATGCGCTGCTGTCCGAGAATGACCACGATATCTATGGCTGGATCGGTGGGCAGTTTGCCACGCCAGAAGCCTATCTTGATCTGGTCAGCCGCATTGCAGCCGGTGCAGATGGCGTCACCCGCCCGGCCTGAGGCCATCAATCTGCGCGTTTAACTGAAAATTCTTTGTTTCTCCCTATACCTGCCAGTCAAAGGCAATGAGCGGAGCAAACTGGCATGAGTATTCACACCGAAATGGACGGCCCGCCGGACAGCGGGATGGCGCAGGCCCATGTTGCGGCCTTCATGACCACTTATCTGGATGCGCTGACGCTGGTCGAACGGCTGCACCGGCTGCTGCTGGATGTCATCAAGGACGAGTTTGAGCGGTTGGGCATTCTGGAAATCAACGCGGTGCAGGCCCTGCTGCTATTCAACGTGGGCGACAATGAGGTCACCGCAGGAGAGCTGAAATCGCGCGGCTACTATCAAGGCTCGAATGTGTCCTACAACCTCAAGAAACTGGTTGAGGCGGGCTATATGCACCATGAGCGCAGC
>JAHDGO010000138.1:0-3389 GCA_020627605.1 Yoonia sp. | reverse complement strand
AATTGACCGCCGGTCCGTCAGGTATAAAAGGGGCGCGGAGTGCATAAGGTGGTGGGCAAGCTGTTCCGCACCCATGCCGAAGGGCTGATCGGGCGCAATGTGGTCGATCACGACGGGCTTGATGAAATCACGACAGCCCTGCGCCGGGTGGAACGGTATTGGAGCGAACAGATCCGTTATATTTACTGATCTAGGGCCTGGGTGGCATCGCCTATGGCGATGCTGGCCAGTTCCCGCAGCAGCTTGCGTTCCATCGCCGCGGCGTAGTCTTCAAAGCCAAGGGCGACCTCGACAAATGCACCGGGGCCCTGAATGACCCTGGTGCGGTAGTAGGATGACAGCTGTTTGATATCAGCAAAGCGTTCGTCATCACCGCGCATATTGCCTGATCCGATGACCAGAGCGTTGACGACGACCCCGGCGGGCATTTGCCGCCAGATATCCTGCGGGCGGGGGCCTGTGTTGGCCTGCCCGTCGCCGGACAGATCCAGCGTGCGCCTCCAGCATGATGGCTGTTCAGCCAGATAGCTGAAACCAGCCGCCATGGCCGAACCAATGGCCGTGGATGGTGCGGCATCCGCGCGCGACTGGCTGTGCAGAATGGCCGAGACATCAGCCAGCGCGCCTGCATCAGCCAATGCGGTCCATGGCACGATGACGGTCTGGTCGCGCGGCCCGCTCCATTCATAGACCAGCACATGGACGGGGGCGTCTGGCGGGGTGAAGAGGACCTGTTGCACCTGCGGGCTGTTCAATGCGGCGGCGAGACCATCAAGCTGCAGCCTGTATTCCTGTGCATCGACAGAACGTGACACATCAAGCCCGAGCGCCAGCGCCTGACGGCAGGCGGCCTGCAGGGCACCGGGCAGGGCGCTCAGCAGCGCGGCAAGGCGGATCACCCCTCTGACCCGGATGAATTGGGCAGTTGGCCCAGCACCTGCGAAGCCAGCTCGCGTAACAGCTTGCGTTCCATTGTGTCGGCATAGTCGTCATAGTTGCGCGCCACCTCGACAAAGGCGCCGGGGCCACGAATGACATGCGCCTCGTAGTAATCGCGCAGATCCTCCAGCGCCGTGCGGCTGACCCTGTCACCAAAGAAATTGCCGGACCCGACAACAAGCCCGTTGACGATCACGCCCTCTGGCATCGCCTCTGTGCCTATCTCTTCTGGCAGGGGGCCAGAGTTCGTTTCGCCGTCGCCAGAGATATCCAGCGTGCGCAGCCAGCAATCAGGATGCTCTGCCAGAAAAGCGAAACCGGACAACATGGCAGAGCCGATGGCCGTGTTCGGTGCAGGCACCCCGCGTTCGTGGGCTTTCAGCCGGGCTGTGACCTCTGCCAGATCGGCGGGGCTGCGCAGTTCTGTCCAAGGTACGATCACGGTCTGGTTCACTGGCCCCGACCATTCAAACACCTGCAGGCGGATATGTGTTTCGGGCTGTATAAAGATAATCTGTTGCACAGTGGGTGCGTTCAGGGCCGCGACGACACCCTGCAACTGCAACTGATATTCGGCATGGTCGACAGAACTGGACACATCAAGCGCCAGCGACAGCGCCTGTCGGCACGTGGCAGCAGCCAGACCGGGCCACAAGATGAGTGCCAGACAAAGCGTTTTCATCCATTGTCACCGGGCGGTGGTGGCAGCGCACCAAGGATATGCGCAGACAATTCGCGCACCAGCTTGCGCCGCATCGCGGCCGCGTAGTCAGCGTATCCGTCCGCTACTTCCACAAAGGCCCCCGGTCCCTGAATAACCTCTTGTTGGTAGTAGTCTATGACGCTGGCGTCCTCTCCGGCAATCACAAGGCCGTTGATGGTGACCCAGTCCAACGGCAGGGCTGATTTAATCCCGCGCGGGCCGGGGCCGGCGTTGTTGGTGCCGTCACCTGCGATATCGATGGTCTGAAACTGGCAATCCGGCGCGTCCTGCAAGGCCAGATGGGCATGGGCCAGCGCATAGCCGATGGCGGTGGTCCGGCCTGTCCCGCTGCGCTGGCTGCGCGCAATACGGTCGGCCATGGCGGAAAGCGCTGCGGGATCACTGATCAGCGTCCAATTTGCAAGAATGCGCTGATGGGTGACCCCGCTCCACTCAAAGGCATAGATCGCGACAGGGGCGGGGCTGGCAAAGATCGCCTCTGCCACGTCAGGTGCGCGCAGCGCCGCGGCAAGGCCCTCTCGCTGCAAACGGTCCTCGGCCGCATCGACCGACACCGACACATCCATGCCAAGGACCAGTGCGAGGCGGCATGCGCTGGCTGGACCTGCCCAGAGCAACGCCGCCGCCAGAAGCGCGGCCCTTACCAATGGCCGGTGTTTTCCATGCTCGCCCAAGGCTCTGCGGGGGGCAGATCATCACCCTCCTGCAGCAGCTCGATTGAGATGTTGTCGGGAGAGCGTACAAAGGCCATATGCCCGTCGCGTGGCGGGCGGTTGATCGTGACGCCATTGTCCATCAGGTGCTGGCACATGTCGTAGATGTTGGGCACCCGGTAGGCGAGATGGCCGAAATGGCGGCTGTCAGATGGCAGCGCATCGTCGCCATCCCAGTTATAGGTCAGCTCTACCGGGCAGTCCTCTTGCCCCGGCGGTGCCATGAACACCAAGGTGAAACGCCCGCCTTCATTGTCGAAACGGCGGGTTTCCTTCAGGCCCAGCAATTCATAGAACGCCATCGACTTTTCAAGGTCTTTCACGCGGACCATCGTGTGGAGGTATTTCAGTGACATCAGCTTTCCCTTTGCAAACATTGTTCTGTTAAAGGGTAGCGCGCCGCGCAGGGGAGTAAAATCGCTGATTGTGGTGCAGCGGGCGGCGGTGCCGCCCGCAACGTTCCGGTCTAGCTGTCGGCTGCAGCGGCGGCACTGGCACCAACTGCACCAGCAATCGCACCACCGATCCCACCCAACAAGAAGCCGCCAGCGCCACCGGCCAGATCCAGCAGCCCGATGCGCCACAGGCGACGGCGACGGGCCTGGGTATTACCGCCTTCGATGGCGAGCTCGTCCAACCCATTGCTGATGGATGCGGCCGCAATTTGCTGCACGGCGATCACCACAAATTCAGCCTCTTCCTTGATCGAGGCTTTGCGCAAACGCTCCAGCTCGGCCAGCCCGAGGTCCTTTGCCTTGAGATCGATCGCGGCAACGGTGGCGCGCAGGGCTTTGCCTGCCTTGCCAGACAGCGCGCCGCGCGTGCAGCCGACCCGGATCACGTTGTAGGCAAACTCTTGCGGGCCAAAGCCTGCCGGCAAGCCGTCGAGCCATTCGGCCACAAATTTGTTGTGAATATCGCCTGCCGCGAGGGTCAGCGCGTAGTCGTCGTTGAACAAATCAAGCGTATCGGTTTGTTCATTGCGGGCTTCGTCTTGGTCCAATGCCATCTGA
>JAHDGO010000137.1 GCA_020627605.1 Yoonia sp. | reverse complement strand
GTCCCGCATTGCACACACTCACCTCTCGGTCAGCTTCAACTCGATCCGCCGGTTCTGGGCGCGGGCCTCTTCGGTGTCCAGCGGGTTGATGGGCTGAAACTCCCCGAAACCGTTGGCGGCCAGTCGGCGGGGGTCGAACCCGAATTCTTCTGACATGAAGCGCACGACAGAGAGCGCGCGTGCCTGGCTGAGTTCCCAGTTGTCGGCGAAACGGCCGTTGCGGTTGACGGGGATGTTGTCGGTGTGGCCGTCCACGCGGATGATCCAGTCGATCCCCGGCGGGATGTCGTCGGCGATGGTTTGCAAGAGGGCGGCGATGCTCGCGATCTCTGCCTCGCCTTCGGCTGACAGGGTCGCGCTGCCGGGCTGGAACAGCACCTCTGAGTTAAAGATAAAGCGGTCACCTTCGATGCGGACCCGGTCCTGACCTTCCAGCACTTCGCGCAGTTGACCGAAGAAATCGGATTTGAAGCGCGACAGGTTCTCTGCCTCGGCGGCAAGGCGTTCGGCCTCTTCCTCCAGCCGGGCGGCTTCTGCCTCCAGCCGTGTCCGCTCTGCCTCTTCCAGGGCGCGGCGCTGGCGTTCTTCTGACACTGCGCGGGCAAGGGCGGTGTTCAGCTGCGCGCCGAGTGTTTCGATCTGCACCTGTGCCTCCCGGTCGGCCTCTTCGGCGATGTTCAAGAGGGTTTGCAGGTTCGCCACCTGTCCGCGCAACTCTGTGATCTGTTCGTTCAGCAGGGCCACCTGACGCTGGCTTTCGGCTGACAGCGCCTCTTGCTTGTCCAGTTCCTCATTGGCGAGCGCCAAAAGGGCGGCCTGTTCGTCGGCTTCGGTGCTTTCGCTGGCGATGTTGCCTTGCAGACGGGTAATCTCGGCCCGCGCCTCGGCCAGTTGCAGGGCCAGATCGTCGTTTTCACCGGACAGTTCAGCGCGCAGCGCGTCCAGTTCGGCCTGAGCCGCGCGGGCAGCGGCAAGCAGGGTCAGCGTGTCCTCGGCCTCGCGCCGCTGCTGTTCAAGGTTCAGCGTCATCGCTGTCAGTTCGGTATCGGCATTGGCCAGCCGTTCGCGCAGCGCCTCGGCGGCGGCGGCATCGGTCAGCGCCTCGGCCTCCAGCGCGGTGATCCGCTCGGTCGCTTGGGTGTTCTCGCTTTCCAGATCGGCGATCATGGCTTCCAGCGCCTCGCGGCGGGCAGCGGCAAGTCGGGCGGCTTCTGTACCCTCGTCAATTTCATTGCGCGCGTCGGCAAGGGCGAGGTTCAGCGCCTCTTGTTCAGACAGCAGCCGTTCCTGTTCGGCCTCCAGCCCGGCAATGCTTTGGCGGTCGGCGGCCCGATCCGACAACAAGCCCGCGACTTGCGCCTCAAACTGGGTGATCTGGCTTTGCGCGTCAGCCAGCGCCTGATCCTGCGCGTCGCGTTCGGCAATCAGGGCGGCGATCCGGCCGGACTGGCGCGCGGCCTCTGCATTTGCGGCATCAAGATCAGCGGTCAGTGTGGCGGTGCGGTCCTGTTCCAGCCCGAGGGTCGCGGTCAGCGCGGCGACCTCTCCGGCGAGGGCGTCAAGCTCGCTTTCCTGCCCGGTGATCTGCTGGCGCAGCACGAACTGGATCACCATGAAGATGGTCAGCACGAACATCAGCACCAGCAACAGCCCGGTCATCGCATCGACGAAACCGGGCCAGATCGCGTTTTGGAAACGGTTTGATGTTCTGCGGCTGAGCGCCATGGATCAGCCCCGATCCCGGATCGCCTGGGCGAGGGCGGCGATATCGCCGCGCAGATCGCCAATGCTTTCCTGACGGCCTGCGGACATCTCTTCGAGGATGCGCAGCAGCTGCACGTCGATGGACCGCAGGCGCATCCGGCTTTCGGCGTCGATGCCTTCCATCCCGCTGTCGTCGAGTTTCTGGATCAGCGCCTCTTGGCCTTCGGCCACGCGTTGCAGCAGGGCGGCCTGCCCGCCGGTGGCGTCGCGCTGGGCCATTTGTTCTACAGCGCTGGCCATGCTTGCAAACCGTTTGTCGTTGTCTTCCCGGTCCGCGTCGGACTGCCCCATCATCATCTGGATGGTATCCGTCAGCTCGCCCAGCTGGTCCATGAAGGCGCCCATGACACCGGCGTCAGCGCTGCCCCCTTCCTCGCCATCCAGACCCACACGGGTGATGGTCGACAGCCACTCTTCCAACTCGCGGTAGAAGCGGTTTTGGCCGTGGCCGGCAAAAAGTTCCAGCAAGCCAACGATCAGCGACCCGGCCAGCCCGAGGAGTGAGCTGGAAAAGGCCGTGCCCATGCCGCCCAGCTGTGCCTCTAGCCCAGATTGCAGCCGTGCAAAGATATCTGCGCCGCTTTCCCCCTCGCCGGGGTTGAGAGAGCGGATGGTGTCCACAAGGGCGGGAACGGTTGTGGCAAGACCATAGAATGTGCCCAACAGGCCCAGAAAAATCAGCACATTGCCAATGTAGCGCGTAATTTCGCGGTCTTCGTCGATGCGCTGTGCCACGGAATCGAGGATGGAACGACCTGATGATGACGACACCTGCGTGCGGGCCCCCCGCGACCGCAAAAGCGTGGCCAGTGGTGCCAGCAGTGAAGGGGCCGCACTGTAGGAATGTCCGCCAGCATCGCGCGCAAACCGTTCGATCCAGCGAACGGAATTCATCAACAGGAAAACCTGATTGAAGCAGGACAGCACACCCAGCACAAAGACCGCCAGAATAACGCCATTCAGATAGGGGTTGGCGTCGTAAATCGCGGTGATCTGGCTAAGCCCCAGATACAGGCCGGTGCCCACAAGCCCCAGCACCACCAGCATAAAGAACAGCTGCCGGATGGGTTGTGAAAATTGTGGTTGCGCCTTGCTGCTCGCCTTGTCTGCCACGGATCTGCGTCCTTATGAGGTGCCTGACTGTTTCTGCCTTAGCACCTTATGGCGATCTATATGGCGCATTTTTGGCAATTCTGCATCATTTCCCGTCTTGTCATGTTGCGGTCAAGGCACGGACACGCTGGGCCAGCCAGACCATATCATCGTCCCTGATCCCCAGTTCGGTCAGATGGGCGGCGGTGTTGTAAAGGTATTCGGTGTTGGGCCCGCGACCGCCGACAGCGCGGGCAATCATCTGTGCCTGCGTTTCCAGATCAAGCTGGCAATACTGGCGGTGTTGCGGATCGACGATATAGGCCAGCGCCTTGATCGTGTCACCGGCATCAGTGGTCAGATCGACCGTGGCCTCGTAATAGGCGGAAGAGATCAACTCGCGTTCGCGCAGCATGGCCAGCACGCTGTCTTCCTCGGCCTCTTTGACCTTCAGCGCAACACCGGTGCATCGCCCGCCTGCCTGTGCATCAAGGGCCAGCACCAGACCTGGATCTTCCTCGGTCCCGCGATGGTGGATCGACAACATGCAAAAGCTGCGGTGATAGTCATCCAGCCGCGCCTTGACGGTCGTGGCAGGGGTAAAGCCGGGGTTCCACAAAAGTGACCCATATCCAAATACCCAAAGTGCCATGTCACGATCCCTTTCAGCCACCCGCCCCATAAACACTGTTTGGGGCCAAAGGCAAAGGGATCAGCCTGCGCGCACCAGTTCGGGGAAGATGGCAGAGGTATGTTGTTGCAGGTAAATCTGCAGCCATGGCGTATATTGGCCCGGATGGCGGGCCACATCGGCGCAGAGGTCGTAAAAGTCGACCCAGCGTGTCGCCATCACCTCATCCGGGTTGGGCGCGACCTTCAGATCATCGGGCGCGTCGGCGACGAAGACCTCGACCACCTCATGTTCGATCAAACCGTCACCGACATCAGCGCGGTATTCGATCTGGTCACGGTGGGCGGGGTAAAGGCCGGTGATCCCCAGTTCCTCGTCCAGCCGCCGCACGGCGCAGGTCCCCGCGTCCTCATCCCATTCGGGGTGTGTACAGCAGGTGTTCGCCCAAAGCCCCGGCGTATGGTATTTGCCCATCGCCCGCTGCTGGATCAGCACCCGGCCTCGGTTCAGCACAAAGACGCTGACCGCCTTGTGCTTCAGCCCGCGCAGATGCGCATCAAGTTTTTCCACAGGTTTCAGTGCGCCGTTTTCCCAGGCCGGGATCATGATCGTCATGTGCGCAGTGGCGAGACCAGCCGCGTCAGATGCGCGAGGTTCTTGATGCCGATTTTCAGGTGTGCCATGGGCCGCGCCTTTACCAGTTTCTTGTTCATATAGGCCTCAAACGTCAGCTTTTGCACGTCGACATCATGACACAGGGAGACGAACCGCTCGCGCCGTTCGTCGCTGCGGTAATAGGCGTTTTGCATCGCGCCCAAAACCCGGAAAACCTGTTTGTGTTCGCGCATGAACATCTTGCGCGCCAGTCCAAGGTCCTTGACCCGGCCACTGGCCAGACAGGCAGCGGCGGCAGTCGCCGCCACGCGGCCACCGACCATCGCATAGTAAATGCCTTCGCCGGATGAGGGGGCCACGACCCCTGCCGCATCACCCGCCAGTACCACGTCCTTGCCGTTGTCCCAGCGATCCAGCGGTTTCAACGGGATGGGCGCGCCTTCCTTGCGGATCGTCTTGCAGTCCGTCAGCCCTGACGCGGCCCGCAGATCGGCCGTGGCCTGTTTGACGTCCACCGATTTGATCATCGACCCCATACCGACACTCGCCTGCCCGCCATGGGGGAAGACCCAGCCGTAGAAGTCGGGCGAGATCTTACCGTCATAAACCACATCGCAGCGTTGCGGGTCATAGGTGGCTGTGGGTGCCGGTGCCTCGATAATCTCGTGATAGGCGATCACATAGGGGATCTTGTCACCATCCTTGACCTCGGCCCGAGCCACGTTGGACCGCGCGCCATCCGCCCCGATGACCAGTTTCGCGGTCAGCCGTTGTGTGTTGCCACTGATCTTGTCGCGGTAGACGACATGGGTGCCATCACTGTCACGCGCGATCTTGGTAAAGGTGCCGGCATAGCGGTGTGCCCCTGCGGATTTCGCCCGCTGGCGCAGGAATTCATCAAAATGCTCGCGGTCGACCATGCCGACAAAGCCGTTCTCGATCGGGATATCGACCTGCCGTCCGGTGGGCGAGATCATGCGGGCGGTGTTGACCTTGGCCACGATCTGTTCGTCAGGGATAAAGAAATCGGCGATCAGCCGGGGCGGGATTGCGCCGCCACAGGGCTTGATCCGTCCTTCGCGGTCAATGAAGGCCACGCTGTGCCCTGACCGGGCGAGGTCTTCGGCCGCAGTGGCCCCTGACGGGCCAGCGCCCACGACGACAACATCATACTGCATCTGCTATTCTCCCGGAACGAGGGTGGCTGTGGGCATTTTGCGGTCCATGATGTGGGCCGCCATTGCGGTCGCGGCGATGAAGATCCCCGCCTCGAAGATGAAAACGGTGCCAAAGGCCTGCGCGTCGCTGAATGTCAGACGCAAGAGGTCAACCATGCCAGCACCCAAGAGGCCGCCAAAACCGGCGGCAATGGCCTGTGCCGCGCCCCAAAGCCCCATGCGCGTGCCTTCGCGGCGTTCCTTGCCGTCGGCTGCCAGCGCCATCATCGCGCCAATGGCCGCAACGGCAAACATTCCGTTAAAGAACCCCAGCAGCACGACTGCCGGCAACAGCGGTGCGCCCGGCCCGATAGGGCCCAAAAAGGTGATGAGCGCCAATGCCGCAGCAGAGCCCAGGCAGCCCGCCATGACCCAGTTGCGCAGCGCACCCAGCTTGATCCCGGTGGCGACAATGCCGACTGTCAGCATCCCGATGAACACCCCGCCGTT
>JAHDGO010000136.1 GCA_020627605.1 Yoonia sp. | reverse complement strand
GTGAGCACGCCTGATCTGGCGGAAACCTTTGCCGCCGATCAGACTGCGATGCAGCTGGATCCGCTGACCATGGCAGAGGCGAAAAACCTGTTGCCCATCCTGAACGATCAGGTGGTGGATCGCGCCGCCTATGACGGGCAGGCATGGGATATCGACACCGACAAGCTGGTCCAGACATTCGCCCGCATGGCGCGAGCCAATGGGGCGACCATCACGGCCAAAGCGCCAGTGACTGCGATTGCCCGCAACGCCACCGGCTGGACGATCACAGCGGGGGCCGCGGAAGTTGCAGCGCGCCACATCGTCAATGCCGCTGGCGCCTGGGTTGACCAGATCGCAATGCTTGCCGGTGTCAAACCGCTGGGCGTGACACCCTTGCGCCGGTCGATGGCGCGCATCGCCGCGCCAACCGGGCACGACGTCAGCAACTGGCCCATGGTCTTTGGCGCAGGCGAAGACTGGTATGCGAAACCCGACGCTGGCGCGCTCATCGTGTCGCCAGCGGATGAGGACCCCAGCACGCCCCATGACGCCTATGCCGATGACATGGTGCTGGCAGAAGGGCTGGCGCGCTACGAGGCGCATGTGACCGCCCCGGTTACGCGGATGCTATCAAATTGGGCTGGCTTGCGTACATTCGCCCCTGACCGCACGCTGGTGCTGGGGCGCGACACGGCGGAACCGACCTTCATCTGGTGCGCTGGGCAAGGTGGCTACGGGATGCAATCGGCACCTGGCGCCAGCCAGCTTTTGGCGGATCTGATCGGCGGGACGGCATCGGTGCTGTCTGCCGACACCATCGCAGCACTATCACCGCAGAGGTTTGCATGACCCAACACCGCAACGCGCAAGGCCAGCCTATCGGCGCACCATTGCCCGATTGGGCGGGGCGTCCGCCGATCCCCCGCAGGCCGATGGTGGGGCGAACCTGCGATGTTGTACCGTTGGTACCTGATCACGCAGAGGCCCTTCATTCAGCCTTCAGCACAGATCAGACTGGCACGCTCTGGACCTATATGCCTGTTGGTCCCTATGCCGATGCTGCCGCCTACAGCACCTGGGTCGATACCGCGACGACCAGCACCGACCCGATGTTCTTTGCGGTGATCGACAAGCGCACCGATGCGCCCGTCGGCGTCGCCAGTTTTCTACGGATTGATCCAGCCAACGGTGTGGCAGAGGTGGGCTTCATCACCTTCGCCCCCGCCATGCAGCGCACCGTCATGGCGACCGAGGCGATGTATCTGATGATGGCGCGAGTTTTCGATGATCTCGGCTATCGCCGCTATGAATGGAAATGCGACGCGCTGAACGCGCCCTCACGCGCGGCGGCGGCACGGCTGGGGTTTTCCTATGACGGGCTGTTCAGGCAGGCGGTTGTCTACAAAGGGCGCAACCGCGACACCGCATGGTTTTCGATCCTTGATGGCGACTGGCCGCGCATCAAAGCTGCGTTTCAGGCATGGCTGGACCCCGCGAATTTCGATGCAGATGGTCAGCAGATTGCGCCGCTGCAGGCGCGGGCCGATCAGGCGAGATAGAACCGCAACGGCTTGCTGTCTTCGCGGATCACAACACCTTTTGCCTCCAGATCCAGCTGCACGCATTTCTGCCACCAGCCCGATGTCGCGCCACCGGGAAACAGATCCTCCGGGAGATGGGCTTTCGCCGCTTCCTTGCTTTCCTTGGCGGTCATACCGGGCGTGGATTTCGGCAATGTGGCCAACATGGCGGCCTTCATCGCATCATATTTGGCCCGGTCGACGTTGGTGACCTGACCAGGGACATTGACGTTTTCGACAGCGATCTTTTCTGACATGGACGGAACCTATCGTTGATAGGTCCCATCCTACGCGCGCAGCGGGGTTAGCCGTCAATCCTGATTTTTTCATTCTTCGGATCGTAAGGGCTGTCCTCGACGATCTCGGCATCCCACAACTGGTCCAGCATCTTGACCTGCAACTTGGTGCCGACCTCCGCCAGCGCTGGCGGGACATAGCCCATCCCGATCGATTTGCCGAAAGCCACGGAATAACCACCGGAGGTCAGACGCCCAACGCGGGTGTCGCCATGATAGAGCGCCTCGCGCCCCCATGGGTCTGCATCGTCCGGTCCGTCGATCAGCAGGGTCACGCATTTGGAACGAATGCCCTTGGCCTCCATCGCGGCCTTGCCGTGGAAATCCTTGGACAGATCAACAAAGCGGGGCAAATCAGCCTCCAGCGGGGTGGCGTCGCGGCCCAGTTCGGTACCGAAGGCGCGATAGGATTTCTCTTGCCGCAACCAGTTCTGCGCGCGGGCACCCACCAGTTTCATGCCATGCGGCTCGCCTGCTTTTTCCAAAAGATCAAAGAGGTAGTTCTGCATCTCGATCGGGTGGTGCAATTCCCAGCCCAGTTCGCCTGTGTAGGCCACACGGATCGCATTGACCGGGCACATGCCCAGTTCGATCTGCTTGGCGGACAGCCATGGGAACCGCTTGTTTGACAGCGCGGTTGCCGGATCGGCATCCTTGATCACAGCATTCAGCACATCGCGGGATTTCGGCCCGGCGATGGCGAAGACACCCCATTGCGTCGTGACATCCTGTTCGTTGATGCGGCCAAACACGGCCTCTTTTTCCATGATCGCCTTGTAAAGGTAATCCTGATCATAGGCATGCCATGCCCCGGCAGAGACGAGGTAATAATCATCCTCGGCCAGCCGCACGATGGTGTATTCGGTGCGGGTCGTGCCATGGCTGGTCAACGCATAGGTCAGGTTGATCCGGCCGACGCGAGGCAGCTTGTTGGTTGTGAACCAATCCAGAAACGCCGTCGCCCCCGGCCCGCTGATGCGGTGCTTGGTAAAGGCGGTGGCGTCGATCAGGCCCACGCCTTCACGGATCGCCTTGGCCTCTTCGACAGCATATTGCCACCATCCCCCACGGCGGAAGGACCGGCTTGCGTGATCGTCAAAACCTGCCGGGGCGTAGTAGTTCGGGCGCTCCCATCCATTGACGAAACCGAACTGCGCGCCGCGTTCCTTTTGCCGGTCATAGGCAGGCGAGGTGCGCAGCGGGCGGCAGGCGGGCCGCTCTTCATCGGGGTGGTGCAGGATATAGACGTGGTCGTAGCATTCCTCGTTCTTGCGGGCTGCGAACTCCGTCGTCATCCAGTTGCCGTAGCGCTTGGGGTCGAGGCTGGCCATGTCGATCTCGGCCTCGCCATCCACCATCATCTGGGCAAGGTAGTAACCGGTGCCGCCAGCGGCAGTGATACCAAAGCTGAAGCCTTCGGCGAGCCACATGTTTTTCAGCCCCGGCGCAGGACCAACCAGCGGATTGCCGTCGGGCGTGTAGCAGATCGGCCCGTTGAAATCGTCCTTCAACCCGCTGTCCTCACACGACGGGATGCGGTGGATCATCGCCATATACTGCTCTTCAATCCGCTCCAGATCGAGGGGGAAGAGGTCCGCGCGGAAACTCTCTGGCACGCCATATTCAAAGACGGCAGGCGCGTTCTTTTCATAGACACCCAGAATCCAGCCGCCGCGTTCCTCGCGGACGTAAGACTGCGCATCAGCGTCACGGATCACGGGATGCTCGACATTGCCTTCCGCACGGAAATCGACCAGCGCGGGGTCCTTGTCCATGACGATGAACTGGTGTTCCACCGGGATGGCCGGGATCTTGATACCCAGCTTCTTGGCTGTCGTCTGGGCATGGTTGCCGGATGCTGTGACAACATGCTCGGCGGTGATGACGATCTGCTCTTCCGAGGGCACAAGATTGCCGCCCTTTTCCACCATCTTGGTGCAGGTCACTTCCCACGCGTCGCCATTCCAGTGGAACACATCCGCCTGCCATTTCCGCTCGATCATCACGCCACGTTGGCGGGCGCCCTTGGCCATCGCCTGCGTCACATCAGCGGGGTTAATGTAGCCGTCAGTATGGTGATAAAGCGCGCCTTTCAGGTCCTCCGTGCGGATCAGCGGCCACTTCGCCTTGATCTCATCCGGGGTCATCCAGACGTAGGGGACATCGCAGGTCTCGGCGGTGGAGGCATAGAGCATATATTCGTCCATACGCTCTTGCGTCTGGGCCATGCGCAGGTTGCCGACAACGGCGAAACCGGCGTTCAAACCCGTCTCTGCTTCCAGTGATTTGTAGAAATCGACCGAGTATTTGTGGATATGGGTCGTCGCAAAGGACATGTTGAACAAGGGCAGCAACCCGGCGGCATGCCAGGTAGAGCCTGATGTCAGCTCGTCCCGCTCCAGCAGCATCACGTCTTCCCAGCCCGCCTTGGCCAGATGATAGGCGATCGAGGTACCAACAGCGCCACCGCCGACGACCAATGCTTTGACTTGGGTTTTCATGCGCACGACTCCCTTGGCATCCCTGCGGCACAGTTTGCGCCAAAGCGCAGTGCCGTGAAAGAACCAGCCGACCGCTTGCAGTGCAAAACCGACAAGCAGCGGCAAAGGCGCCAGCAGGTCAGGGATTCCGCACTATGCAAAGATGCCCTGCATATGGTGACATGCCCAAAAGGGAGGGCAAGCATGACCAGTTTTTCGCTGAATGATGCCGCGACACTTGCGCAGGCCAGCTACACCGCCGAGAGGATCACGAGCCCGCGCGTGATCAAATCCTTCGACCGGGATGACGTGCAGGCACATGTGCTGGAGGGCAATGTGTTGCTCTTGCCGGGCTCAAATTCGTTAAAGGACTACCTGAAGTTCAATCTGCGCCCGCTGCGCTTTGGCGGCACGCAACTGACGATGAGCGACACCAAGACCGAAAAAGGCGCGTCCGGCACAACATGGCATCAGGGGTTCCTGCGCTATTCACGGGCCGTTTTCGACTGGCTGAAGGACGAAGGGATCACGCCCAGCTACATCATCGGCCATTCTTTGGGGGCGGCCGCAACGCAAATCCTGTCGAAAAGCTACAACGCGCCCGCCATAGGCTTTGCCGCACCCCGACCCAAGTTTGTCAAAGGCAAGGTCAAGAATGACGGGCGCTGCCTGATCCTGAACCGGACGGATGATATTGTGCCCAAACTGCCCGGGGCATTCACCCATATGGGGCATCCAAAGCTGCTGCGAACGCCCAGCAACCGCAAGTTTCTGGCCCATTCCATGCCACGCTATCAGGAAATCGTCGGCAATGCGGTTCAGCAGCAAGTGCTGCCGGAGCGGTGGTCGGGGTGAGATGGGTGTCGTGAGCGCTGGTTGAACGGCCGCTCTTAGGGACGACCGGGAGTTCACTGCTGGCACGACGTCGACGTTGCGCACTTGGCACGCAAAACTGGTCGGACCTCGCGGCAAATGTGAGGGCTAACCGCGTTTGCCTCTGTTGTTTTCTATCCAGTATCCCAATAGCGCTAACAAAAGGCCTGGCAACGCCCATAGCGCAAGCGCCGAGAGCACCAGATAGAAGAACTCAGGTGCGCCGCCGAGCTCAGTCCAGGGAGAGGTCAACAACTTCAAGACGACGCCGAGGATCGCAAGCCTGAAGCCGAAGTCGACAAGCTTTCCACCTAGACCGCCTCCCTTACTTATGTTCGGTGCTGTCTTGTCAGCCTTCCAATGGGCAGAGGCGATACGGCTCGCCACAAAAAAGAGAAGTGTCAGAATTAGGGCAGGCAGCAAGTAGAAACCGAGGACTAGCGCGCCTGCCGCGGGAGCCATCTCGGAACCCTTAGGAATGGACGCAAGATGGATACCGGCAGCAATCGTCGCCAGAAGGGCAAGCAGGGTCAGGACATTCAGGCTGATGACAACGCCTCTCATCTGAACATTTATCCAACCAAATCGGGCATTAACAAGGCTCTCACTCGG
>JAHDGO010000135.1:3822-5834 GCA_020627605.1 Yoonia sp. | reverse complement strand
CAACGACAACACCGCGCTTGGGATGCAGATTGAACAAGATTACAGGTTTAACAGTTAGATGCTGCTGAAGATCAGACATACCACAACCTATCGCTATGACCGGCCAGTGGACTATGCGTTGCAAAAGGTGCG
The DNA here is from genome assembly GCA_020627605.1 of Yoonia sp. GTDB lineage: Bacteria > Pseudomonadota > Alphaproteobacteria > Rhodobacterales > Rhodobacteraceae > Yoonia. The sequence goes on along the minus strand of JAHDGO010000135.1, from coordinate 5,702 downwards.
GTTGCGCCCGCAACGGGTGTCGACGCAACAGGTCGAGGCGTGGAAAATCACCATCGCAGGTGGCGCGGTTGAGGCAGCATATGACGACCACTACGGCAACCATGTTGATCTGGTGAACGTCGATGTCGGTGCGACAGAGGTGGCAATCACCGCCGAAGGCAGCGTCATCACCCATGACGCGACCGGTGTCCTGGGCAAGGTCTATGGTCGCGCGCCCCTGTGGCATTTTCAGCAACCGACCGCGGCCACGACAGCAGGTGCGCAGATCACCGCATTGGCCAACAGCGTGACGCTGAAGGCGGATCAGGTGGATACGTTTCATGCGCTTTCTGCCGCGATACTGAAGGCCGCGCCGTACCAGATTGGCGTGACACAATCAGGTACAACCGCAGAAGAGGCCTTGGCCCTTGGCGCTGGCGTATGCCAGGACCATGCGCAGATATTCATCGCCGCTGCCCGTCACCACGGTGTCCCCGCACGCTATGTCAGCGGGTATCTGATGATGAATGACACGGTGGATCAGGACGCAACCCATGCCTGGGCAGAGGCCCATGTTGACGGGTTGGGCTGGGTTGGCTTTGATGTCTCTAATGGGGTATCACCCGATGAACGCTATGTGCGGATTGCGACCGGTCGCGATGCCCGCGATGCCGCCCCGACAGAGGGTCTGCGCATGGGTGACGCTGCGGAGCGGATGATTGTGTCGGTGCAGGTTCAGCAGTAGGCTCGCCCACAAGACTATACAGGTAAGATTCGATGACCTACTGCATCGGCCTGCGGTTGAACCGTGGCCTTGTTTTCATGTCCGACACGCGGACCAGCGCCGGTGTGGACAATTTCGCCGTCAGCAAAAAGATGTTCAGCTGGACCGTCCCTGGCGAGCGCATGATCACGGTCATGACCGCTGGCAATTTGGCGACCACGCAGGCCATGATCAGCCTGCTGGAAGAACGCTCAAAGACGGCTGAGGAACGCGACCCGAGCATCCTGCGGCAGACGACCATGTTTCAGGTTGCCCGCCTTGTCGGTGCCACGCTGAAAGAGGTCATCAACGAGAGCACCGGCGGCGGGCAAGAGGCGGCAGATCAGTTCTCGGCCTCTGTCATCGTTGGTGGTCAGATCGGCGACGGAAAGCCCACGATCTTTCTGATCTACCCGCAGGGCAACTTCATCGAAGTCACTGACGACACGCCGTTTTTCCAGATCGGAGAGACGAAGTACGGCAAACCCATCATCGTCAGGGCCTATGACCCAGATATGGGCTTCGAAGAGGCGATCAAACTGCTGCTCGTGTCATTTGACTCAACAGTAAAATCTAATCTTTCCGTGGGCTTGCCCTTCGATCTTCAGGTCTATGAATCGGACAGTTTTGTCGGTGACCGCACCCGCCGCATTGAAGATACTGATCCGGTCTATCAGGCCATCTCTGCCGGTTGGGGCGACGCGTTGAAAAGCGCGTTTCAGAAATTGCCTGCTTATAAGCTGTAAGACCTGCGCTTCAGCTTTCCGGCGGTGCACCACCCGCTGCCGTGCGTTTTCGGATGAAATCCTGAAGCGCGCTGTGTCTGTCCGGGTCAATTGCCGGGCCTTCGTCGTCTTCCAAGATCCGTTCCCAGACGGCTGTGGCGCGCTGATTGGCATCGTTCGCGCCGTTTTCCGTCCATGTGCCGTAGTTTGCGTAGTCGTGTACAATGGGCTCGTAAAACTCGCTATCATAGCGCGCCATGGTTTGGGCTGCGGCAAAGAAATGGCCAGAGGGATCAACCTCTGCCATTGCGTCAAAACCAATCTCTTCCGTGCCTGCGGCCCGACCGGCGCAAAGCTCTGCCACCATGTTCAGCACCTCAACGTCCGTCACCAGCTTTTCGTAGGACACGCTA
>JAHDGO010000135.1:0-3812 GCA_020627605.1 Yoonia sp. | reverse complement strand
CTTCCAGCCAACCGGCAGCGTGGATGATGACACTGGCCCCGGCCATCAGACAGCCCCAAAGCCCGAACTGGTTTTCATTGGCTGCCTGAACATCGTTGATATTGGACGCAGAGCCCGCAGCACTGCGCCAGGGCAGGCCCAGCATGCGCGCCATCTGCCCGGCGGCCAGTGAGGCCTGAAAATGTGCTGGCGTGCCAAAGGCCGGTGCGCCTGATCTCATATCAACATTGCTGGTAAAGGTGCCGTAGCAGACCGGCGCACCCGGCTGCACAAGCTGCGCCAACGTCAGGGCTGCCAGCACCTCTGCATGGCTGAGGGTGATGGCACCGGCAACGGTGATAGGGGCCATGGCCCCCATCAGTGTGAAAGGCGTGATGATGGATAGCTGACGCGCCCGTGCAAAATCGATCAGCCCTTGCGCCATAGGGATGTCGAGTGTGCGCGGACTATTGGTGTTGATAATCGTGTAGCAATGCGGCGCGCTGGCAAAGGCGGCGTCAGTCAGCCCCCGGAAATCCTGCAACATGGCAAAACTGTCCATGGCTTGGGGTGTGCCACGGGCAAAGAAGAACGGGAATTTATCTGTCAGTGTCAGTTGTGCTTCACAGGTGAAGTAGTGGCGCAGATGGGTCGGAATATCCTGAGGCTCCACCAAAGGTGACACCATCTGAAACACGTCAAAATGCTGGGTCAGTTGCGTCAACTCACGAAAGTCCTGCCCACGGCCTGCACGCCGCCCGCGCTGAAGATCTGTGCAGTTGGGTGCGCCTGCACCGGGTTGGAACGTCAGCGCCCCAAGCTCCATGATAAAGTCGCGGTGGGCTGCGCCTGCCTTGCACATAAACGACTTGGGCGCGCTGGCAATCGCGGTATCCACCAGATCACGCCCGATATAGACCATGTCTTCGCGGACACGCGCGCCCGCCGCCTGCAAGATATTTCGGGCTTCTGGCAACAACACCCTGATGCCAAGCTCTTGCAGCAGGCGCAGTGCCGCGTCGTGCATATTGGCGATTTCGTCGCCGGAAAAGACGTTCATGGGTGGGAACGGATTGCGCAGCTGTCGGTAATTCACATCCCTCTGGGATGTTTCTGCCTGCCGTGCGCTGCGGCCTCTGCGCTTGCCGTCCCGTCCCATCCTTAACCCCGCATCGCTTTGCCCTCGGGATCATAGGGGGAGGGTGCGATCAACCGTGCCATGCGCGGAACCCCAACGACATGCACAGTAAACGCGGTTCCTTCAGCGGCCAGATCGCTGTTCACCATAGCCATGGCAAGTGACTGATCGGTCGTGTGCCCGTAGGCACCGGACGTCACAAAGCCAACCCTGTTTTCGCCGTGCCAGATCGGCTCATACCCGCTGGCATCGGCATCCGTGGCCTCAATCTGCAGGGTCACAAGACGCTGCGCCGGTCCGTTGCCGTCACGTTCGGCAACAGCGGCGGCTTTGCCGATAAAGTCGGGTTTGTTCCAATCAATCCAGCGGTCCATGCCGGTTTGCGCGGCCGTGTAGGCCTGGGTAAATTCCGCCGACCAGATGCCAAAGCTTTTCTCAATGCGTAAGGACAGCAGTGCATTGAAGCCGTATTCGCTAATCCCGAGGTCGGCACCTGCCTCCAGCAGCAGCCTGCGCAGATTGATATGCTCTGCGGCTGTGCAGTGGATTTCATATCCCAACTCTCCGGTGACAGAAAGCCGCCCGACCTTTACCCGGTGCAGCCCGATATCGAAATGGCCGCAGCCCATGAAGGGCAGGGTGCCGATATCCTGATCTGTCAGCTTTTCCAAGACTTTGCGGCTGTTGGGACCAGAAAGCGACATGCCAACCGTGGCGTCAGAGATATCGGCGACATGAACGTCCTCGCCCATGTGGTCGCTGAACCAGCGCATGTGCCATTCGCGCAGATAGTACGACCCCATGATCCACCATGTGCCGTCACCCCAATTAAAGATTGTGAGGTCGCCCTTCAGGCGGCCCTCCTCAGAAAGCATAGGGGCCAGCCTTGCCCAGCCGGCACCCGGCAGTTTTGATGCCATCAGGTGGTCAAGCCATGCCGCCGCCCCCGCGCCGGTCACCTCAAATCGGGAAAAACCGGAAATGTCCAAGAGGCCCACATTTTCGCGGGTATTCCGGCATTCAGCCGCCACGATCTCATGCGCGTTTGAGCGTTTGAGCGTTGGCTTTTCTACAAAATCTTCGGTTGGCGCGAAGTAAAGTGGCACCTCCAGCCCCCAGCTCGCGCCCCAGCGGCAACCCGCAGCGCTCATATCCGCGTAGGCTGGTGAGGTTTTCAGTGGCCGTCCGGCTGGCAGCTGTTCATTGGGGTAGGTCATCACAAAGCGGCGGGAATAGAATTGTCCGGTCGTTTCCTTGATGAACCGCTTGTTCTGGGCGTAGTCACCATAGCGGGCGACATCCATGCCAAAGACATCCGCTTCAGGCTCTCCATGGATCATCCATTCGGCCAGCGATTTGCCAACCCCGCCACCTTGCAGAAAGCCTGCCATGACAGCACAGGCGCACCAATAGCCTGGTTTCCCACGCACCGGCCCGACCAGCGGATTGCCATCGGGGGAGAAGGTGAAAGCCCCATTGACCCATGTTTTCACACCGACGTTCTGCAAGGCCGGGTAGCGTTCAAACCCGAGGATCAGTTCTTTTTCGATGCGATCAGGGTCTTCCTGCTGCAACTCAAAACCATATTCCCATGGTGCGCCGTCCATATTCCAATGCTGGTGATCGACTTCATAGATGCCCAGCAACAGGCCCTTCTGATCCTGCCGCATATAGGTGAACCCTTCGAGGTCCACGGTCATTGGCACCTCGAAATCAAGCTCTTCCAACTCGGGGATAGTGTCGGAAATCAGGTAGTGGTGGTTGAGAGGTGAGACCGGCAGTTCGATCCCCGCCATCCGGCCCACCTGTTTGGCCCAAAGGCCTGCGGCGTTGACCACGTGTTCGGTCTGGATGGTGCCCTTTTCGGTCACGACCTCCCACCCGTCAGCGGTTTGGTTCAGTTCCAGCACGCGGTTATGCTCAATCACCTCTGCGCCGCGTTTCTTCGCGGCACCGGCGTAGGCGTGAACAGTGCCCGTGGTATCGATATAGCCTTCACGGTCGGCCCACATGCCACCCAGAATGCCGTCAGTGGACATGATCGGGCACAATTCCTTCGCCTCTTGCGGAGTGATCAGGCGGCAATCCTCGATCCCGATAGATTGGAACGTGCGATAGGCCGATTGCAGCCACTCCCAGCGGTCAGGCGTTCCGGCAAGGGTGATGCCACCGGTCATGTGCAGGCCGATGTTCTGGCCGCTTTCCTTTTCGATCTCTGACAAAAGGTCGATCGTATAGGCCTGCAGTTGCGCGATGTTGGGGTCTGCGTTCAGCGCGTGAATGCCGCCTGCGGCATGCCAACTGGACCCTGCCGTCAGGACAGAGCGTTCGATCAGGCAGACATCTTTCCAGCCGAATTTGGCAAGGTGATAAAGGACGGATGCCCCGACAACGCCGCCCCCGATGACAACGGCCTGATAATGCGATTTCATGCAGCTTTCCCTGTCGCTTTGCGCAGGCTGTGACCCGCGCCGTGTCTTTGGGAAACGCTAGCATGGATGGCAGAGACGCTGTCTAGTCACCAAAATCGACAGAACATGTCGCTTTCTGGTCTGTCCTTACGGGTTTGACACAATGGCCTGTGACAGACGCGCAGTCTTGCGCGCCTGCCTCTGCGCCACGGCCTAAGCGCGGATCGTGTTATGTTCTGGCCCGTAGGGGAACTTCGTGATGTTTTCCACGCTGTCATCGCCAA
>JAHDGO010000134.1:2428-5882 GCA_020627605.1 Yoonia sp. | reverse complement strand
ACTGTCGATGGTGGTTATCGCCGCGCTTGTCGGCGCCAGCGGCCTGGGTGTCCCGGTGATCCGGGCACTGAACACGGTCAATACGTCTTTGGGGTTCGAGTCCGGCTTTGTCATCGTTGTGGTGGCCATCATGCTGGACCGGATGTTGCGGGTGAAACAGAAATGAATGCAGTCGAATTTGACAACGTCTCGATCGTTTTCGGGGCCAAACCGCAGACCGCCTTGCCGCTGATGGACGAAGGGCTGGAACGCCCCGAAATCCGCGAGCGGACTGACCAGATCCTTGGCGTGCACAATTGTTCGCTGAACGTCGAGGCGGGCGAAATTCTGGTGCTGATGGGTCTTTCGGGGTCCGGCAAATCAACGCTGCTGCGCGCGGTGAACGGCCTGAACCCGGTGATCCGGGGCGAGGTGCGTATCTTTGATGGCGACTGGACCTGCAGCGTGGGCTCCGCCAATCCAAACGACTTGCGCCGGGTGCGCCGCGAATGTGTGTCGATGGTGTTTCAGCAGTTTGGCCTGCTGCCGTGGCGCAGCGTGCGCGACAATGTGGGTCTTGGGCTGGAACTGGCCGGCATGGAAAAGTCAGCGCGGCTGAAACGTGTCGACCAAGAGCTGGAGATGGTGGGCCTTGCCGACCGCGCCGATGCGCTGGTGGGCGAATTGTCAGGCGGGATGCAGCAGCGCGTGGGCCTTGCCCGCGCCTTTGCCACTGACGCCCCGATCCTGTTGATGGACGAGCCGTTCTCTGCGCTTGATCCGCTGATCCGCACGCGTTTGCAGGATGAACTGCTGGAGCTGCAAAAGGAACGCGGGCGCACGATCATCTTTGTCAGCCATGACCTTGATGAGGCGTTCAAGATCGGCAATCGCATCGCCATCATGGAAGGCGGACGGATCGTGCAATGCGGCACCCCGCGCGAGATTTTCAGCAATCCGGTCAATGATTATGTCTCGGATTTCGTGGCCCATATGAACCCGCTGGGGGTGCTGACCGCCCGCGATGTCATGACAGATGGCGCGGCAACAGGTGTGTCCATTGATGTGGAAACACCGGTGCAGGACATTATGGCGCAGGTCGAGGATGGGCCGGTGCAGGTGACAGAGGATGGTCAGCCCATTGGCGTTGTCACGCAAACATCCTTGCTGGCCCGTTTGTCGCCCTAGGCCCGCTCAGACCTTCGTGGCCGGGGCCACGGTGGTCACGGCGCGACGGGCCACAGCCTCGCGCCAGGTGATGAAGCTGACGGAAGCCATGATGACGGCACCGCCGAAGATGACCCATCCGTCCACAGCCTCGCCAAAGACGACGGCCCCCAAAAGGACCGCCCAAACCAATTGCAGAAACGTCACCGGCTGCGTCACGGTCAGCGGGGCCGCGGCAAAGGCCAGTGTCATGGCGTAATGCCCTGCCGTGGCAAAACAGGCGACCAGAAACAGCCAGCCCAGTTGTGGCAGTGTCGGCGTGACCCAGACGGCCAAGGCGAATGGCGCCAGTCCAACGGTCACGGTGATCGACAACATGCCAACGACAACCGGGGCAGACACTTCCCCCGACAGTTGCTTGGCAATCAGATAGCCCGCCGCGAAACAGATCGCCGTGGCCAGCATGGCGATATGGCCCGGCTCTACCGCTTTGACACCGGGGAGCAGGATGATCATCGCCCCGATCAACGCCATGATGACTGCGGCCAAGCGGCGCGGTGGCAGCCGCTCCCCCAGAAACAGTGCCGCCCCGAGCGAGACATAGACAGGCGAAAGGTAATTCATCGCCGTAACCTCGGCGATGGGAATGCGCGCCATGGCGAAGAACCACAGGATCACGGCCAGCGTGTGCACGACACCCCGCGCCCAGAACAGCTTTTTCTGCCGCGCCGTCAGATGCGCCGACAGGATCGGCCGGATCATCGGCAACAGAAAGACCAGCCCCAGCACATAGCGCAGAAAGGCCGCCTGCGCTGCCGGCACATCGCTGCCCACATGTTTGACCACTGCGGTGACAGCCACAAACATCAGCCCCGTGACCAGCATCCAGAAGATGCCAAGGATGGGGCGGGGTTGGTTTTGCGTGGCCATACCGCATGCGTCGCACCACGGCCCCGCGATAGCAAGCGCAGAAAGCGCTGGATGCCGCTCTGCGCAATGCGTAACACGGTGGGATGAAGATACTTTTTCTTGGCGACGTCATGGGCCGGTCCGGCCGGGCGGCCGTCACCGCCCATCTGCCGCGCCTGCGCGCCGACTGGAAGCTCGACTTTGTCGTTGTCAACGGCGAGAACGCGACCTCTGGCATGGGGCTGTCGGGTGCCCATGCCACAGCACTTTTTGACGCCGGGGCGGATGTCGTCACTCTGGGTGATCATGCCTTCGATCAGAAGGATATGCTGACCCATATCGCCAATGAACCCCGGATCATCCGCCCGCTGAACTATTCCAAGGCTGCCCCCGGCGTCGGCGCGCGGGTGTTCAGTGCCAAAGGCGGGCGCAAGGTGCTTGTGGCGCAGGTGCTGGGTCAGGTATTCATGAAACGCCCGTTTGATGATCCCTTCTCTGCCGTTGATGCCGTGCTGCGTCAGTACCCCATGGGCGGGCAGGTCAGCGCCAGCCTGATTGACATGCATTGCGAGGCCACGTCAGAGAAAATGGCCATGGGCCATTTCTGCGACGGACGCGCCAGCATCGTTGTGGGCAGCCATACCCATGTACCCACCGCCGACGCGATGATCCTGCCCGGCGGCACGGCGTACCAGACTGACGCAGGCATGTGCGGCGACTACAATTCCGTCATTGGCATGGACAAGGCCGAACCCTTGCGCCGGTTCATCACCGGCATGCCCAAGGCGCGGTTTACCCCTGCATTGGAAGAGGCGACGCTGTCAGGACTCTACGTGGAAACTGATGACCAGACAGGTAAGGCCACAAGGGTCGAGATGGTGCGCCAAGGGGGGCGGCTGTCGCAGGTGGGGCCGCAGTGATGCTTGCCCCGGTTGCACGCTTGCGCGACACTTTCGCCCATGACTGACCTCCTGCAACTTACCCAAGTGCAAGGCGCATGGCTCACCCTGCTAGTGGTTGCCTTTATGTTCGCGATGTTCCTGCGCGAGGTATTCCCGACGGAAGTCGTCGCCATGACCGGGGTGTCGATCCTGCTGGCCTCAGGCGTGCTGCCTTATGCCGATGCGGTCGCAGCCCTGTCGAACCCGGCCCCTTGGACGATTGCGGCGATGTTCATCATCGTGGGCGCGTTGGTCCGCACCGGCGCATTGCACGCCATGACGCAGATCGCCGAACGGCAGGCCCGCAAGAGCCCGGCACGGGCCATCGGTGGCAGTCTGCTGTTCGTGGCACTGGCCAGTGCCATCATGAACAACACGCCGCTGGTTGTCGTGATGATCCCGGTTTTTGTGCAATTGGCGCGCACCTTGGGCACCTCTGCCTCCAAACTGCTGATCCC
>JAHDGO010000134.1:0-2418 GCA_020627605.1 Yoonia sp. | reverse complement strand
CCCGCTCAGCTATGCGGCGATTGTGGGGGGCACGATGACACTGCTGGGCACATCGACCAACCTGCTGGTGGATGGCGTCGCGCGGTCATCGGGGCTGGAGCCGTTTGGCATTCTGGAAATCATGCCAGTGGGGATCGTTGTGGTCCTCTGGACCTTCACCTACCTCTATTTTCTTGCGCCCCGGCTGCTGCCGGACCGGCAAAGCATGGCTGGCATGCTGTCTGACCGGTCGAAAAAGAAATTCTTCTCAGAGGCCGTGATCCCCCCTGACAGCAACCTGATCGGGCGCGCGGTGACAGGCGTGCAATTGTTCAAGCGTGATGGCGTGCGGCTGGTCGATGTGATCCGTGGCGACACGTCACTGCGGCGCAATCTGGGTGATGTGACCCTGCAACTGGGCGACCGTGTCGTGCTGCGCACCGAAATGGCAGAGCTGTTGTCGCTACAGGCCAACAAGGAGTTGCGGCGCGTTGATCAGCTATCGGCGGTGGAAACGACAACGGTAGAGGTTCTGATCACCCCCAACTGCCGCATGGTGGGGCGGCGTCTGGGGTCACTGCGGCTGCGGCGGCGCTATGCGGTCTACCCGCTTGCCGTACACCGGCGCGATGCGAATATCAGCAAACAAATTGACGACGTCATTGTGCGCGTTGGTGACACGCTGTTGCTGGAAGGTGCGCCGCAGGATATTCAGCGGCTGGCCGAAGATATGAACCTTGGCGACGTCTCGGCCCTGTCGCAACGTGCCTACCGGCGCGAACGTGCGCCGGTGGCAATTGCTGTCCTGCTGGGCGTCGTGATCCTTGCAGCACTTGGGGTTGCGCCAATCCTGATGCTGGCGATGATCGGCGTGACGCTGGTGCTGGTCACAGGCTGCATTGACGCTGAAGAGGCGTTTTCCTACGTCGATGGACGGCTGCTGGCCCTGATCTTTGCCATGCTGGGGGTGGGGTCCGCGCTGCAATCCTCTGGCGCTGTGGCGATGATCGCCGACACGCTGTCGCCTGTCATGCTGGTGCTGCCGCCGTTCTTCATCGTGCTGTCTGTCTATCTGCTTTCCAGCATCCTGACAGAGCTGGTGTCCAACAATGCCGTGGCCGTTGTGATGACCCCGATTGCCATTGGTCTGGCCAGTGCCCTTGGCGTTGATGCCCGCCCCCTTGTTGTCGCGGTGATGATCGCGGCCAGCGCCAGCTTTGCCACGCCTATCGGCTATCAGACCAATACGCTGGTCTATGGTCCGGGGGGATACAAATTTGCCGATTTCCTCAGATTCGGTATCCCGCTGAACCTGTCGCTGGCGCCCATTGCATCATTCGTGATCCCCTTCATCTGGCCGCTTTAGCCGGGGTTGCGGGCCGCCCTGCCCTTGCCCTATAGAGATGCAGATTTTCTGCAAAGATGATGAGGTTTTCCGATGGCTGGCCACTCCAAATGGGCCAATATCCAGCACCGCAAAGGTCGTCAGGATAAGCTGCGCTCCAAGCTGTTTTCCAAGCTGGCCAAGGAAATCACCGTGGCGGCCAAAATGGGCGACCCGGATCCCGACAAGAACCCGCGCCTGCGTCTGGCGGTGAAGGAAGCCAAGTCGAGTTCCGTGCCCAAGGACGTGATCGAACGCGCCATCAAGAAGTCGCAGGGTGGTGACGCCGAGAACTACGATGAAATCCGGTATGAAGGTTACGGACCAAATGGCGTCGCAGTGATCGTCGAGGCGATGACCGACAACCGCAACCGCACGGCATCGACCGTGCGCTCTACATTCTCCAAAAACGGCGGCAATCTGGGTGAGACCGGATCGGTCGGCTTCATGTTCGACCGTAAGGGTCAGGTGGTCTATCCCGCCGATGTGGCTGACGCCGACACCGTCATGATGGCCGCGATTGAGGCTGGCGCCTAAGACGTGCAAAGCGATGAGGACAACCATGTCATCATCTGTGCCGACACCGATCTGAACGATGTGTCAAACGCGCTTGAGGCAGAACTTGGTGAAAGCGACTCCACCAAGCTGATCTGGCAGCCCAACATCACCACAGAGGTTGATCTGGACGGGCTGACAAAGCTGATGAAGCTGCTGGATACGCTGGAAGAAGATGACGACATCCAGCGGGTCACAGCGAATTTCGAAGCCTCGGACGAGGTCATGGCGGCATTTGGCGACGAATAGGGCTCTTACCCATTTTTCGCCGATCGTAGCTTGGTCTTGGTCGCATCTGCCAGCATGACATGACCTGCAATCTTTGGATGGGCGGACCACAGTAGCTGAAGCGCGTCCCGGTATCCCGCAAAACTGGCAGGGAGTTGAAGGCGACGACCATCGCGAAACACCAGGATCACGCCCTCGCCCGGCGTGTTCCCCAGTTTCTCGACATCGTCAATCTCACTGAGCAGAAAGCTGCGTCGACGACGCAACAAACG
>JAHDGO010000133.1 GCA_020627605.1 Yoonia sp. | reverse complement strand
CGCCTTGAGCCCGCGCAGGATCGTAACAAGGTTGTCGTCGCGCGCGCGCTCCAGCTCTCGGATCGACAGATGCCCGGATTGCGCATCAGACTGATCGGCCACGGCGTTGATCAGATCATCGGTCAGCTCCGGCACATCCATCAGTTTGGTCCATGGCCATTCCAGCGCAGGGCCAAACTGTTCGATGAAATGGCGCATCCCCGCCTCACCGCCCGCAATGCGGTAGGTTTCAAACAGGCCCATCTGCGCCCAGCGCAGGCCAAAGCCATAGCGGATCGCGTTATCGATCTCTTCGGTTGTCGCAATGCCGTCCTTGATCAGCCAGAGCGCCTCGCGCCAGACGGCCTCGAGGAAACGGTCGGCGATATGGGCGTCGATCTCGGCCCGCAGGTGTAGCGGATGCATGCCCAGATCAGTCAGGATCGCCTTGGCCTTTTCCACGACCGGTGCTGGGTTCTGATCGGTTGTGACCAGTTCAACAAGCGGCAACAGATAGACGGGGTTGAACGGATGGGTGACGACGATATGGCCGGGCCGCGCGGAGCAGCCTTGCAACTCTGACGGTTTGAATCCGCTGGTCGAGGACCCGATCACAGCAGAGGGCGGGCAATGTTCCTGCAGGGTCTGATAGACCTTGCGCTTGAGCTCCAGCCGTTCCGGCACGCTTTCCTGTATCCATGCCGCACCGGCCACGGCGTCGGACATCGTGTCGTGAAAGCTCAGCTTGCCTTCGGGGGGCAGGGCCACATCAGAGAGCCCCGGCAGCGACCGGCGGGCGTTGTTCAGGACCTCACCGATCTTGCGCTGCGCCTCTGGATCAGGGTCGAAAACCCGTACATCCCATCCCATCAGCAGGAACCGGGCCGCCCAGCCCCCGCCAATGACGCCACCGCCGATGATGGCCGCCGTTCCGCGAAGCATGGGTCAGGCGCCTGTCGGGTTATTGGCGGGATTGTTGAACTCATCCGCGGGCACAGGCTCACCCCGTACTGATGGATCACAGGCCACCATGGATGTGTTGCTGTCACGGATGATCAGACCACCGCGCGCACGGCATTGTTCAAACGACATGCGGTTGCCGATGACCATGAATTCGGTCCGGCCACCACCACCACCGCCGCCGCCTACAGCGCCGATGGCACCGGTTCCTTCACAGGCGGCGAGCGCCAGAATGCTTCCCAAGATCAGACGCTTCATTGCGGCACCTCCATTAGTCGGCTGAGATCATAGCCGTTGAATTCCAGTATATCACGCGCGGCGTTCAGCCGGTCCGCCCGGATGGTCGGTTCGCGGTTCAAAATCCAGCCAGAGCGTCCGTTGGGCGCACCCACGACGGCCGTGCGATAGTCGCTGTCGGTCCAAAGCACCCAGTAGTCCGCCGCCACAAAAGGTACCGAGGGAAAGCGTACCTTCAGCCGTCCCGGTCCGACCACCTCTGCCGTGCCTTCGATCCGCGATTTTTCGCTGCCATCGGGATTGCGGCAGATGTTCAGGACAGAAATCAGCCCATCCGCGCGCAGCCCATAGGTGGCGGTGACACCGACGCAGCCAGCCTCGAACGGCACGGGGTAGCGCGCGACCTCGTACCAGGTCCCCAGATAGCGGTCAGGTTCAAAAACCGCTTTGGACGAGATCGGCACATCCGTGTCGCGATAGACGGAAAACAGCCCGCCACTGTCCTGTGTGGCGCAGCCAGCCAGCAAAAGAAGGAGAGCCAGCGCCCTCATGCGGCGGCCGGGGTGCGTTTGGTCAGGCCAAGTTTGGTGCGCACCTCTTCCGGGCCAATGACGCGCGCGCCGAGGTTTTCGATGATCCCCACCGCCCTTTCGACAAGCTGGGCATTGGTGGCCAGCACGCCCTTGTCGAGCATCAGGTTATCTTCCAACCCGACGCGCACATTGCCCCCTGCCAGCACGGCCGCGGCAACATAAGGCATCTGCGACCGGCCCAACCCGAAGGCCGAAAACGTCCAGTCGTCTGGCACATTATTGACCATCGCCATGAAGGTGTTCAGGTCATCCGGCGCGCCCCAGGGAACGCCCATGCAAAGCTGCACCAGCGCGGGGCTGTCCAGAATGCCATCCTTGACCAGTTGCTTGGCATACCAGAGGTGGCCGGTGTCAAACGCCTCGATCTCTGGCTTGACGCCAAGGTCGGTCATCATGCGCCCCATGGCCTGCAGCATGCCCGGCGTGTTGGTCATGACGTAGTCAGCCTCGGCAAAGTTCATGGTGCCACAGTCAAGCGTGCAAATCTCTGGCAGGCAGTCGGCGACATGGGCCACCCGTTCTGTCGCACCGACCATGTCCGTGCCAGCAACCGTCGGCAGCGGGGTTTCGGTGCCGCCGAAGACCATATCGCCGCCCATGCCAGCGGTCAGGTTCAGCACCACGTCAACCTCGGCGTCGCGAATACGTTCTGTCACTTCGCGGTAAAGCGCCAGATCGCGGGATGGCACGCCGGTGTCAGGGTCGCGCACGTGGCAATGGACGATGGCCGCCCCTGCCTTGGCCGCGTCAATCGCACTGTCGGCAATCTGCTGGGGGGAGCGGGGCACATGCGGGCTGCGATCCTGTGTCGACCCTGACCCAGTCACGGCACAGGTGATGAAAACCTCGCGGTTCATGTCCAACGGCATAGCGCATCCTCCCTTGGCGGCCCGTTTTGCGCGACCCTTGCCCAAAACCCAAGACCACACAAGACAGAATTCTTGACAGATGGGGCCAGTCCCTGCCACATCACGCCCATGACCAGAGCGACGCCAGCCACAACCGTCTATTTTACCAGCGCCATATCGTGGCGGCTGGCCTCTTTCTGATATTCTGACACCAGCCGCCCGCAAGGGTGTGCATGATGATGTCAGTCCTTGCGGGCCGTAAACGCAAGGACAAGACCAATGACCGACATCTCACCCGTAACCCCCAAGGATATTCCTGCCTTGTTGCAGATGATCCGCAAGCTCTGCGCCTTCCACGGCGATGCTTGTCTGATGGGGCTCAGCGACACACAGGCCCAGTTCATCGACGGCCCGCTTGTGGGACTCATTGCGCGCAAGAACGGGGCTGTGGCGGGCTATGCCGCGCTGGAGCCGCACTGGCGCCCGATGCACACCGGCCCGCAGCTGGATATCGCCCATCTTTTTGTCAAAGAACCACTGCGCGGGCACGGCATCGGCAAGGCGTTGATCACGGCCGCCCGCGAACAGGCCAAAAGGGTCAATGCCTGCCGCCTTGTCATTGGGACATCACCGGTCAACCCCGGTGCGGCCGCCGCCTACCGCGCCATGGGGCTGGAAGAGATGACCGGCCCGCGCGGCGCAAGGTTTGAGGTGGCGCTGTGAACGCCCCCTAGTAAGGCATCGGGTGCGCCCGGTGGACCTGATCAATGGCAGCGATGACCTCTTCCGAAAGTTTCACATCCTTGCCTGCAATGATATGGGCCAACTGATCGGTGGTCGTCGCCCCGAAGATCGCAGAGACGGGGAATGGCCGGGTGTTTTGCCATGCAAGGGCCATATGCACTGGGTCAAGGCCGTGATCCGCCGCCAGATCAAGGTAGGCCTGCGCGGCGGGCCAGAGCCGTTCCGTCACCCGCCCGCCCAGCTCCGGCCCGATTGAACGACGGCTGCCTTCGGGGATTTTTCCGTCCTGATACTTGCCTGTCAGCACGCCGCAGGCGAGTGGTGAAAACGATAACAGCGTCACGTCTTCGTTCACCGCCATTTCGGCCATGTCAGTGTCGTAAAGACGGCAAAGCAGCGAATACTCGTTCTGCACCGAGGCCATACGCGGCAGGCCTGCGGCCTCTGCCTGATCAATCCATTTCGTCATGCCCCACGCGCTTTCGTTCGACATGCCAATGGCGCGGATTTTGCCGGCCTTCACCGCCTCGCCCAGCGCCTCCAGCACGTCCATCATGTGGTCCATGGTCTGCTGGCGGTTTTGGCCAGAGGGGTCATAGGTCCAGTTCTGGCGGAACATGTAGGACCCGCGCATGGGCCAGTGCATCTGATAGAGGTCGATCACATCGGTCTGCAGGCGTTTGAGCGAGCCATCGACAGCTTCGCGGATGACGTCGCCATCATAGCCCTTGCCGTCACGTACCCAGCCGGGGTTGTCGCCGGACACCTTGGTGGCGACGACAACCTCGTCCCGCCGCCCGGAACTGGCGATCCAGTTGCCGACAATCTCCTCTGACCGGCCAACGGTCTCTGCCTTGACGGGATTGACCGGATACATCTCTGCGGTGTCCAGAAAGTTGATGCCGGCATCCAGCGCCATGTCGATCTGGGCGTGAGCATCATCCTGCGGCGTCTGATTGCCAAAGGTCATGGTGCCAAGGCACCAGGCGCTGACCATGATGTCGCTGCGGCCGAGGGGGAGTTTCTGCATGTCGGGAACCTTCTGTCGCGTTGGCGTCAGACCCTAATGCGCCGGATCGGAAGGGCAAGTGGCCATTCCCGACATTGGGCGTCGAATAAGACCTAGACTCGGCCTACCAACAAGCGCATAGCTACCACCATGCGTATGCTCATTTCCTTTGCCGCCCTGTTTTTGTCGGTCATTCTTTTGCAGCTTTCCTCTGGCGGTGTCGGCCCATTGGATGCGTTGGCGGGGCTTGATGCGGGCTTTTCCGTGTCGGAAGTGGGCTTTCTGGGATCGGCGCATTTCTTTGGATTTTTCATCGGCTGCTGGTGGGTGCCGCGTCTGATGGGCAGCGTTGGCCACAGCCGTGCCTTTGCCACCTGCACGGCCATGGGGGCCATCGGGCTGGCCGCCCATGTGATCATGGCAGAGCCGTGGTTCTGGGCACTGTGCCGTGTCGCGTCGGGCATCTGCATTGCGGGCTGCTATACGGTGATCGAGGCCTGGTTGCAGGCGAAGGTCACCAATGAAACCCGTGCCCGCGCGACCAGCAGCTACCGTTTGGCCGATATCGGGGCGTCACTGGTGGCGCAGTTGATGATTGGCTTTCTAGCCGATCTGGAAACCTATATTGCCTATAATTTCCTGACGATCCTGTGTTGCGCCTCGCTGTTGCCGCTGGCCCTGACACGGGTGCCGCAACCGCCCACGCCGCAAACAACGCGTCTGCGCCCCGGTCTTGCCTGGGCCTGTTCCCCGATGGGGGTGGCTGCCGTCATCGTCTCGGCCATATCAGGCGCGTCATTCCGGATGGTCGGCCCGCTTTACGGCCAAGAGGTTGGGTTGAGCGCAAATCAGATTGGTACATTTCTGGCGGCCTACGTCGCTGGCGGGGCCATCGCGCAATATCCAATCGGCTGGCTCGCCGACAAATACGAACGCCGCTGGGTGATGATCTGGCTGTCAGTCGCGGCCATTGTCGCCTGCACGCTGACTGTGGCCACAGCAACCTTTGGCACCATGAGCGTGATGCTCGCCGCTGCTTTCTTTGGCCTGACCACCTTTCCGGTCTATTCGGTGGCCGCTGCACACGCCCATGACTTTGCGACAGAGGACCAGCGGGTAGAGCTGTCAGCGGCGCTGATGTTTTTCTATGCCCTTGGCGCGATTGCCGCGCCCTATACGACCTCTGCCCTGATCGGGTCGTTTGGCCCGGCGGCGTTGTTCTATTTCATCTCGGCGGGTCATGTGGCGCTTGTGGTTTTCGGCCTCAGCCGGATGCGTGTGCGCAGCGCACCAGACGCGCGCACGCGCTACATCTATGCCCCGCGCACCAGCTTTGGCATTGGGCGTCTGCTGGGGCGGTCGCGGGAAAGTAACGGCGATCAGACCACCGATCAGAAGGAATAAAGCACCGCAACCCGCGTGGTCGTCACTGCGGCGGTAAAGGTGTTGTCCATGAAATCGCGGATCAGCTCACCGCGCAGGGCGATGTTCCGGGCGACCTCACGCTCTGCCCCGAAGCCGAAGTTGAAGCCACCGGCAGTGTCATCGGCGAAATAATATTCGGTCACGCCGCCACCGGCCCGGATGGTGT
>JAHDGO010000132.1 GCA_020627605.1 Yoonia sp. | reverse complement strand
CGGCACGGCCTCCATCGGGATGAAACCGGCGTCACAGCGCCCGGCCTCAAAATAGTCGCAGCGCGGGCCAAAGTTGCAGCCCTTTGGCCGTTCATGCGGCAGGGGGAAGTTGCCGGGAATGGCGATCAGGGGGCGGGCGTTCTTGTCGGCGCCCGGCAGCGGGATCGACCGGAACAGTGCCTGCGTATAGGGGTGCTGCATCTCGTCAAAGACGTCTTCGATTGACCCCCGTTCGACGGCTTCACCGGAATACATCACGCAGATGCGGTCGCAGGTTTCCAGCACCAGCCCAAGGTTGTGGCTGATGAACAGCATCGATGTGCCGTATTTCTTGCCAAGGTCCTTGACCAGTTCTACGACAGCCGCCTCGACCGTCACGTCCAGCGCTGTCGTCGGCTCATCAAGGATCAGCAGCGACGGTTTCGACATCAGCGCCATGGCGATCACGATACGCTGTTGCTGGCCGCCTGACAGCTGATGCGGATAGCTTTTCAGCATACGCTCCGGGTCTGGCAGTTTGACGTCTTTCACCACCTCCAGCGCGCGCAGATACGCCTCTTTCTCGCCGATGCCTTCGTGGATCATCGGCACTTCCATCAGCTGTTTGCCGATCTTCATCGCCGGGTTGAGGGATGCCATCGGCTCTTGATAGATCATCGCAATCTCAGAGCCGCGAATATCACGCAGCTCTTCCGGTGACATCTCACACAGGTCACGGCCCTTGAACTTGATCGAGCCGCCGACAATCCGGCCGTTGACGCCAAGGTCCTGCATGACGCCCAGTGCGACGGTGGATTTACCACAGCCGCTTTCACCGACAAGGCCCAAAGCCTCCCCCGGCATGACCGTCGCGGAAAAGTCCATCACCGCCGGGATTTCCCGCAGCCGGGTGAAGAAGGAAATCGAAAGCTTGTCGATCTCAAGGATGGGTTGGTCTGTCATCTTTTAATCCTTCAAGCTTTCTTCACGCAGGCCATCGGCCAAGAGGTTCAGCCCCAGAACAAGGCTGAGCAGCGCAATGGCAGGCGGCAGGGCAGGGTGGGCGAAGATCAACAGCAGCTTGCGCCCTTCGTTGATCGTGGACCCCCAGTCAGGACTTTCTGACGACAGACCCAGACCGAAGAAGCCCAGGGTGCCCAGAAGGATCGTGGTGTACCCAATCCGCAGGCAGAAATCGACGATCAGCGGACCGCGGGCGTTGGGCAGAATTTCCCACAGCATGATGTACCATGCGCCCTCACCACGGGTTTGGGCGGCGGCGACGTAGTCACGGGTGCGCAGGTCCAGCGTCAGACCGCGCACGATACGGAACACGGTAGGCGCGTTGACAAAAACCACCGACACGAAGACGACAAGGATCGAGATGTCGAAGAGGTCCAGCCAGGCAGGCAGGAAGTCAATGACCGTGCCCTTCTGGTTGATGATCGACAGATAAAGCCACCCCAGCACGCCTATCACCGGAACAAGGATCGCTGTCCGCTTGGCCGGTTGGGTGTAGTAGCGCGAGTTCAGCAGCACGCCGAAGAAGATCAGCGGGAAGATGAACAGGAACGCCGCCATATAGGATGGGATGCCTGTCAGCACGATTTCCGGCGTGACGAGCAGGTAAAACAGCAGGATCACCGGAAAGGCGAGGATCAGGTTGGCGACAAATGACAGGAACGTGTCCAGCTTGCCGCCATAAAATCCTGCCGGCAGCCCCAGCGTGATCCCCACCATGAAGGCAAAGATCGTGGCCAGTGGCGCAATCGCGATCACAAAGACGGAGCCTGTCACCATCCGGCTAAAGATATCTCGGGCAAGGTTGTCACCGCCCAAAAGGTAATGCGGGATGTCGCCTGCGGTGCCTTCTGGCACTGGCACACCCGGTGTCTTGTTCTTCAGGCCGGACACTTGCGACAGGTAATCATGGGTCGCAATCATGTCGAACATCCCGACGAAAAGCGCGGTGAAGACCCAGAACATCACCAGACCAAATCCGATCATGCCGATGGTGCTGTCAAACAGCTTGCCGTAGAGGCCCAGCTTGCGCTTGTACATGATCGACACGACAAAAAGGACGACCAGCGCAATCCAGACAGGCAGGAACCGTTTTGACATCTCGCCGATGATCCCGGCACTGCCGTAAGGCATGACCAACGGCACGATGATATAAGCCACGACAACAGCCAGCGTTGCGAAAAAAAGCCATTTCACGCCGGTTTCGGCCAGCCCGAGTGCGCCGCCGCGCGCCTCCAGCGTGCCATCGGGGTTGGATTGCAGGGTCATCGGGGCGGCAAAGAACCCAAGGATGAATTGCGCGATCATTGCCACGACCAGCAAGGAGACCAGCAAAGTCAGCGCGGGGTTGAGGATGGCGCCAAGGCTACCTGTCCATGTGAGAGCTTCCATGTTCTCAGCCTCCCTTAAGAAATACGAATGCGTGGGTTCAGGAACACATAGCCGATGTCGGATATCAGCTGTGTCACAAGGACCACGAAGACGGAAACGATGGAAACACCCAGCAAAAGCTCGATGTCGTTATTGCCGGCGGCCTGCACTAGTACCCAGCCGAACCCTTTGTAGTTGAACAAAGTCTCGACGATGACGACGCCGTTCAGCAGCCAGGGGAACTGCAACATGATCACCGTGAAGGGCGCGATCAGCGCGTTGCGCAGGGCGTGTTTCAGGACGATCTTGGGAAAGCTGACGCCTTTCAGCCGCGCGGTGCGGATATATTGGGCTGTCATGACCTCTGTCATGCTTGCCCGCGTCATCCGCGCGATATAGCCCATCCCATAGAGCGCGATGGTAATCACCGGCAGAAAGAAATTTTCGAAATTGGCGTCATCCATGGCCGCGGTGGCCGTGCCCTTGAACCATTGCATCCCGAAGGTCGCCGTCGCAAAGACAGAGATAAAGACAACACCCGACACATATTCAGGCGTGGCGGTAGAGACGATAGAGACGGTCGAAAGGCTGCGGTCGGTGCGGGAGCCTTCGCGCATACCCGCAAGCACACCGATGATCAGCGCGCCTGGCACCATGACCATCATCACCCAGAACATCAGTTTACCCGTCAGGGCCAGACGGGTGGCGACGATGCTGCCGACCTCATCCTTGAAAACAGTGGAAAAGCCCCAGTCGCCTTGCAGGATACCGCAAAAGCTGGAGGCGTCTTCAACAGGTTGTCCGGGTTCCTGACATCTGGCGCGCGTTTCACCATCGGTGCCTTCGATGACATAGCCGGGCAAAACACCCAGCCACTGGCCGTATTTGACCGGCAAAGGCTGCGAATATCCGCGATTTTCCAGCCAGCTCACAACGGCGTCGTCCGACATGCGGGCGTTGCCTTGGGTTTTGGCCAGTTTTTCGAGGTTCGGTCCGAGGTTGGTCAGCCAGAAGACAATGAAAGTCAGGCAGACCGCCGTCAGGAGCATAACCCCCAACCGGCGTAGAATAAACAGTCCCATAAAGACCCCTGTTGGTCAGCTGTGCCGACGCATTGGTCGGCTTCTTGTTTTGATGCGGCCCCGGTTTACCAGTGGTCCGCATAGATATGAAAAGGGCCGCCCCGGCAGGGCGGCCCGTTCCGAAAGTTAGGCTGCGAATGCCACCTTATACATCTGTGGCAGGTATGCGATGTGCATGTCCCAACCCACGATGCCAGGCTTGGCATGGCGATAAAGCGACCGCCAGTATGGCTGGATCGTGACACCTTCGTCCGTCATGATCGCTTGCAGCTTGGCCATCACCTCGCGCCGTGCATCGGCATCGGCGATTGCGTTGGCTTCGGCCAGCAGGGCGTCAAACTCTGCATTGGCAAAACCGCTTTCGTTCCATGCCTCGCCAGAGCGATACGCCAGACCCAGGATCTGGGTATCCAGCGGACGGTGGTTCCAGTTGGTGGAGCTGAACGGATATTTTGTCCAGTCATTCCAGAAGGTTGAACCCGGAATGATCGTCCGCTTCACGTTGAAGCCGGCGTCACGCAACTGTGCAGCAACCGCGTCAGTCGTGTTCTTGCGCCAGTCATCGTCAATCGACACGATTTCCATCTCGAAGTCGGCCATGCCAGCCTCTGTCAGCAGGGCAAGCGCGCCTTCTGGATCGTAAGGCATGCCCGGCACATCAGCCCATGCAGGGTGCATTGGGCCCACGTGCTGGTTGCGGGCGACCTGACCCAGGTTGGAATAACCCAGTTCCAGACAGACCGCATTGTCGACAGCCATCGCGATAGCCTGACGCACACGCTTGTCAGCATAGGGTTGCATGCCGTCAACTTCGGCCAATTGGTTTGGACGGATAACGATCGTCGCGGCAGAGGCCACTTCGGAGCGTTCCCAACCGATCCCTTCGACCACTTCGACGAAATCGCCGACTGTCTCATAGAACATGTCAACTTCGTCAGCCGCAGCAGCAGCCACCCAAGCGGATGGATCTGTGCCGTAGTCGATGTATTCGATCCGGTCGAGGAATGCGCCTCTGCCTTCGGCGTAGCCCCACCATTCGAAGCCTTCGTTGCGTACCAGAACACCTTTGACGCCAACCTCAAGGCTTTCGGGCAGGTAAGGCCCGGTGCCGACAGGGTTGCCTGTCATGTTTTCGGCGTCAAAGTCAGCAGGCACGATGGCCGCAGGATAATCTGCCATGCCCGCAATCAGCGAGATGTCGGAACCCGGCAGGTTCAGACGCACGGTCAGATCGTCGACAACCTCGATCCCGCCTTCGACAGCGGTGCCTGTGGCCTCGTCGATCAGGATGGCAAAGCGGCCAGCCATAGAGTTGCCTTCGACGTTCTTGTCGCACCAGCCTTCGATATTGCGGGCAACGTCAGCGGCGGTGAAGTCGTCACCATTGTTCCACTTCACGCCCGGACGGACGTTGAGTGTGTAGACTGTCGCGTCATCGTTCACTTCCCAGCTGCTCAGCAGCATTGGCGCGAAAGAGCCGTCGTTGTTGTATTCAACCAGATATTCCAGCCAGCCATGCGAGAAGAACGCGATCTGCGTCCAGTCGTATGTGCGTGGGTCCTTGAGCGCGCGGACCTCCATCTGCATGCGGATCGTGCCGCCTTGCTGCGCGTGGCCTGCGGCCTGCGCTGGCTGCGCTGCACCGATCAGCCCATAGGCTGTTGCGGCCGTCACACCCAGTGCGGTTGTACGCGACAGAAATTCACGGCGGCTCAGCTTGCCGGATTTTTCTTCTTCTGCATACATCAGCGCCGCTGGATGGATGTGCTTCGTGGTGTCGGTCATATGTTTCTCCCTGTGACACTTTTTTGTTGTTACGGCGGCCAGATGGCATCCTCGTCCCGGAATGCTCTTGCCTTTACCCGTCCGGACGCGATTGGGCACAATTTTTCAGTGCAGGTCAACCGGAGCATTTGGCCAAATGGATCACAAATGCGACGTGCGCAAGGTCTAAATGCGACATGGACGCTGGTGGTCTGGGGCAGGTTTGGTGCCACGGTGCAGCAATATCAGGCGCGTTTGCGTGCCGGATCAAAGCCTGCCTGACGCCGGAAAGCCGTCGGGCTAAGCCCGGATTTGGCATGGAAAGCCCTTGTGAAATAGGCAGGAGAGGCAAAGCCGAGCCGTTTTGCGATATCCTGCACCGGTGTGCGTGTTTCACCCAGCAGTACGCAGGCCTCGTAATGCACCCGGTCATTCAAAAGTTGCAGCGCGGATCGGTCGCAGGTCTTGCGGCAGCATCGTGTCAGATGCGTCGTCGTTACGTTCAATTTCGCCGCATAGCCAGATACGGAATGCAGCGCGGGAAACTCTGCCGCGATCATATTGGTGTAGCGGCGCACAAGACGGGCCGCAGCGCTGTTGCGCCGCGCATCATTGCTGCTGGGTCCGGCCTGTTCGTGCTGCCGTTCAACAAAGATCTGCAACAGCCCAAGATGACAATGGGCCGCGCGGCGGTCGCCGGAGTGCGGGTGCAGCTCTTTCTCGATGGCTTCCATCAATCCGGTCAGTTCCGTCTGGCGACTGACAT
>JAHDGO010000131.1 GCA_020627605.1 Yoonia sp. | reverse complement strand
CGACAGCGGCGCGCTGCAGGAACTGACGCTGACGACCAATGGCAGCCAGCTGGAAAAATTTGCCAATGACCTCTTTGCTGCCGGCGTGCGGCGGGTGAATGTGTCGCTCGATACGCTGGATGACGACAAATTCGCGCGCATCACGCGGTGGGGTCGGCTTGCGCAGGTTTTGCGCGGCATTGATGCGGCGCAACAGGCCGGGCTGCGGGTCAAGATCAACACCGTCGCCCTGAAGGGGTTTAACGAGGACGAGCTTGAGGCGTTGACCGACTGGTGCGCCAGCCGCGACATGGATCTGACATTTATCGAAGTGATGCCCATGGGCGACCTCGGCAATGAAGACCGGTTCGGCCAGTACTGGTCGTTGAAGGACCTGCGCGCGCGGCTGGCTGCGCGCGCTCCCCTGACCGATCTGCCAGAGCGGACAGGCGGCCCTGCCCGTTATGTCCGAGTTGAGGAAACCGGCCAGAAGATCGGCTTTATCACACCGCTGTCGCATAATTTCTGCGAAAGCTGCAACCGCGTCCGGATCACCTGCACAGGTGAGATTTACACCTGCCTTGGGCAGGAAGGGCATTCTGACCTGCGCGCACCCCTGCGCGCCTCAGAAGCGGATACCGAACTGGAAGAGGCCATCCACGCCGCCATCGGGCTAAAGCCCAAAGGCCATGATTTCGACTATTCGCGACAGCAGGTCGATGGGCAGGTCAGCCGCCATATGTCGCACACTGGCGGCTAATCCGCCGGCTGTGCCACGCTGGCGTTTTGCGAAGGATCATTGACAGTCACCGCACCTTGACCCGGCGCCGGGCCCGTGCCGTGGTCAGCGCGACAAAGACCACGCAGCCGCCAAGACTGTAAGCCAGACATGCCAGCCAGATCGGGCCGGACAATTCTATTGTCAGTCCGCCAATCAACAGGCTGGCCACGACTGACAGAATGAGATGGACGATCAGAAAAAATTTGGTGTTCATTGCATTGCTCCAGTAATTTGGAAGAATGCCGGATCGCTAGAACAAAACCTGCGGTTGCACGAAGGGGAATGCGACCGGGTTTTTCCCCGGTCGCGACGTCATGTTGATGTTTTGGGATGGCGACGTTGCGTCAGACGCCTTGTGTCACGCCGCAGGCATCCGTTGTTCAACAATTTCCGCCCACCATGAACAGCCTGCGGGAATCGCATCATCGTTGAAGTTGTATTCAGGGTGATGCACCGATGCAGTGTCGCCGTTGCCCACCAGGATGTAAGCGCCGGGGCGTTCCTCCAGCATGAAGGCAAAATCCTCGCCCCCCATGACAAGAGGGGCGTCTTCGCAATCACCGGACACGGATTTGGCCACGTCGGCGGCAAAGGCGGTTTGTTCGTCGTGGTTGACCATGCAGGGATATCCCCGGTGATACGTCACCTCTGCCGTCGCGCCAAAGGTTGCGGCGGTGCCTGTGGTGATGGCGGTCAGACGTTCCTCTGCCAGATCGCGCATACCGGGTGACATGGTGCGCACTGTGCCTTTGAGGTGCACGCGCTGCGCGATGACGTTGAACGCCTTGGATGAGGACTCGATTGAAGTGACAGAAACCACGATCTGATCAACCGGGTCCGCATTGCGGCTGACGATGGATTGCAGCGCAGTGATGACATGGGCCGCCACAAGTGTGCTGTCGACTGTTTCCTGCGGTTTGGCGGCATGCCCGCCCTTGCCCTCGATCGTGATGTCAAACTGGTCTGTCGCGGCAAAGAATGCGCCGGGCCGGATGGCAAAACTGCCGACCGGTTTGCCGGGCCAGTTGTGCATGCCGTAGACCTCTTGAATGTTCCAGCGGTCCATCATCCCGTCGTCGCACATTTCCTTGCCGCCGCCGCCGCCTTCCTCTGCCGGTTGGAAGATCACGACGACGGTGCCGTCGAAATTGCGCGTCTCTGAGAGGTATTTGGCCGCACCCAGCAGCATCGCCGTGTGCCCGTCATGGCCACAGGCATGCATGGCCCCGTCTGTTTTGGACGCATAATCAAGCCCGGTCTGTTCGTGGATCGGCAGCGCGTCCATATCGGCGCGCAGCCCGATGACCTTGCCCGCGCTGTCGGACTTGCCCTTGATCACCCCCACAACGCCCGTGCGCCCGATGCCGGTGACCACCTCATCACAGCCAAACGCCTTCAGCTTGTCGGCGACCATGGCTGAGGTCCGGTGCGTCTCGAACAGGATTTCAGGGTTCTCATGCAGGTCGCGACGCCATGCGGTGATCTCTGGCAGAAGTTCGGCAAAACGGTTCTTGACGGGCATTTTTCTCTCCACTGTGGCAGCTCACCCTGAAACATAGGGCGATTTGCCAACATGTCTGCTACAGGTTCGGACCAAGGTCCAGAGTGGAGCCATCAGAGAACCGCGACAGCCGAAAGCGCGCAATGTCGTGTCCCGGCGCGTCGCCTGTGACAAACCTTGCGGCGATCCGCCCGAATGCGGGGCCAATACCAAAACCATGCCCGCACATGCCGGTGGCGATGGTCAGGCCGGGGATCGCGTCGCAGGTGTCCACCACGGGCACGACATCCGGCATTGTGTCGATCATTCCGGCCCATGCGGTTTTGATCTGCACCTTGCCCAGCGCCGGGAACGTCTGAGAAAATTTGCGCGCCAGCATGGCGACTTTCGCCGCGTTGGGTGCCGGGTCAAGGACCCGCATCTTTTCAAACGGGCTGATCTGATCCCCCGCCCAGCGTCGCGGCGTCCCCCATGCATCAGGGAAACGACTTGGCGCGGCAGGCAGCAGGCGTGTGCCCAGCGGGTCCGCCCACAATTGCTTGGCGAAACGGGTGAGGGCGCGGAAGGCATCCGGCCCGACGTAGAGTTCATGAAACCCCGACGGTGCAAGGGTATAGCCGCCGTCCTGCCTGCGCCGGAACGCGAAATTGTTGTCGACTGCGCCGCCTTCGAAAATCTGCGGCAGCGGTCCTGTTGCGGCCACGGTGGCGCGGACAGACAACTGCGGGATCCTGACGCCATGTCGCCGCAACAGCAGTGACGACCATGCCCCACCCGCAACAACGACGGCAGAAGTGGCGATGCGGCCAGCCTCCGTCACCACGCCGCTGATCCGCCCGGCGCTGATGTCGATCAGCCGGGCAGCGCAGTTTTCACGGACCACCACGCCATCGCGCACCGCCGCGCGGGCCAGCGCCGGGACGGCCACCCAGGGTTCTGCCCGCATATCGCTGGCGGTCCAAAGTGCCCCGGCCCATTGCCGGGTCGCGTCTGGCAAGAGGTCCTTGGTTTCATTTGTGCTCAGCAAACGACTGTCGACGCCAGCGGCCTTTGCGTGGGGCAGCCAGTTGGCGTAGCGGTCGATCTCTCCAGCGTCATTGGCCAGATAGGCGACGCCGGTCTGGCGCAGGCCGATATCCTCGCCGATCTCTGCCGCCATCTGCCGCCACATCACGCCAGCCTCGACCATGATGGGCAGCTCGGCAGCATCGCGGCCCTGCGCCCTGATCCAGCCCCAGTTGCGGGCGGATTGTTCGGCGGCCACCCTGCCCTTTTCCAGCAGGACAACCTTATGACCACCTTTGGCGAGTTCCCAGGCTGTCATCACCCCGATGATGCCACCACCGATCACAACCGCATCCGCCGTCGATGGCAGTGGGCCTGTGTGCGCAATGGGCGACTGATCCGTCAGCGGAAAGGGCGTCATTCGGCGAGTTTGTCCACCAGCCGTGCGATGAAGGCCTTACCCTGCCGAAACTGATCGACGGTGATATATTCGTTGGGCTGATGGGCCTGCGCGATGTCGCCGGGGCCACAGATCACGGCAGAATAGCCGCGTTCCTGAAATTGCCCGGCCTCTGTTCCGTAGCTGACGACATGGCTGGCGTTGTCGCCGGTCAGTTGACGCACCAGTGTTTCGGCCTTGCCGCTGTCCTCTGGCACCAGACCGGGCACGTGGAAATATTGCTCTGCCGTGATCCCGGCCTCTGGCCGTATCGCTTTCATCTCGGCTTCGATCTCGGCCAGCTTGGCGTGAAACCGTGCCTGCCACGCGCCGATATCCTCGCCCGGAACGATGCGGAAATCGAAGCCAAAGAGGCAGTCCTTGGCGGTAATGTTATGTGCCGTGCCGCCGTTGATCACACCGACATGCAGCGTGGTGTAAGGCGGGACGAAATCAGCGGCGAGTTCCGAGGGTGTTTTGTCGGCATTCTCGGCGTTCACCTCATTGGCCCAGTTGATCAGCTTGGCGGCCATCATGATCGCGCTGACCCCGGTGGGGGCAAGCGAAGAATGCACCTCAAACCCGCGAAAATGCATTTTGTAGCCGATGCCGCCCTTGTGCCCGGTGACGACTTTCATCATCGAAGGCTCCCCCACGAGCACCGTATCCGCGCGCGGCAGGCCATGGCTGACCATATGGTCGATCATGGGTGGCGCGCCAACGCAGCCGACCTCTTCATCATAGCTGAGCGCGATTTGCAGCGGCCGTTTGATCCCCTTTTGCAGCGCCAGTGGCACCGCTGACAGGGCCAGCGCGTCAAAGCCTTTCATGTCGCATGTGCCGCGTCCGTAAAGCCGCCCCTGACGTTCGGTCACCGTGAACGGGTCAGTGTCCCACGCCTGCCCATCGACAGGCACGACATCCGTATGGCCTGACAGGACGACACCGCCATCCACCTCTGGCCCGATATGGGCGTAAAGCGCTGCTTTGGTGCCGTCTTCGTTGGGCACACGCACGGATTTGACGCCAAAGTCGTCCAGATACCCTTCAACGAAATCAATCAGTTGCAGGTTACTGTCGCGACTGACCGTTGGAAAACTGACCAGACGGTCCATCAGGGCGCGGGCATCAAGTGACATGGCAATCCTTTCGTGATCTGCCTTTGGCGCCGGTTGCACACACCAAAACTGCGCAATCCGAAGGCAGGTTGAGTGTGGCGCGTTCAATGCCACACCGCAAACAGGAATCGGCTTGCGGGATCGGAATTTGGTGTTACCGTCTGACGGATACGCAACTAACCGCATAAGACGGCTGGGCGAAAAACAAGAATACTGAACCACTTGGGAGGTTCTACATGCCCGATGGGGCGCTGCCCGTCCTGGATGTCCGGGACCTCAAAACTGTTTTCCGAACACGCGGTGGCGAAGTCCACGCGGTCAATGATGTCAGCTTTTCACTAAAGCCAGGCGAGTTGCTGGGCGTTGTTGGTGAAAGCGGCTCTGGCAAGTCTGTCACCATGATGTCGCTGCTTGGACTCTTGCCGTCGCCACCGGCGGACGTGCGCAACGGGTCCGTGCAGTTTGACGGCGAGGACCTGCTGAAGGTCACGCCAGAGACGTTGCGCGCTGTCAGGGGCGGCAAGATCGGTTTTGTGTTTCAGGACCCGATGACATCGCTGAACCCTGTCTATCAGGTCGGCTTTCAGATTATGGAGCCTTTGCGCAAGCATATGGGCCTTGATAAGCGCGCCGCAGCGGTGCGCGCGCAGGAATTGCTGGAGCTTGTGGGCATCCCCGATGCCAAGCGCCGGTTGAATGACTACCCGCATCAGTTCTCCGGCGGCATGCGCCAGCGCGTGATGATTGCCATTGCGCTGGCCTGCGATCCACAAGTGCTGATCGCGGATGAGCCGACGACGGCACTGGACGTCACCATTCAGGCGCAAATTCTGGAACTGATGAAGGAACTGCGCGAAAAGCTGGGAATGGCAGTGATCTGGATCACCCATGATCTGGGCGTGATCGCTGGCATCGCTGACCGAGTCATGGTGATGTACGGCGGTCAGGTGGTTGAACATGCCCCCGTGCAGCGCCTGTTCAATGACCCACAGCATCCGTATACCCGCGCCCTGCTCAAAACGATCCCCAGCATTGCCGGGGAACGGGCCAAGCGCCTGACAATCATCGAAGGGCAGCCCCCGATCATGACGGCGGCACCAGATGCCTGCCCGTTCCGTGACCGTTGCGATGTGGCCTTTGACCGCTGCGCGCGGGAAAACCCGCCACGCTATGATCTGGGCGACGGCCATGATGCGGCCTGTTTCTAT
>JAHDGO010000130.1 GCA_020627605.1 Yoonia sp. | reverse complement strand
CCCGAATGCCGCTGTGCCGGCCGGGATCGTGAACCCCGATGGCGTGCCTGCGACCAAACGGTTCAACGTCTACCGCAACAATGTCGCGGTCAGCCTGTCTGACGCGCTCGAAACAGCCTTTCCGGTTGTGCGCAAACTGGTCGGTGATCAGTTCTTCCGCGCCATGGCCGGTGTCTACCTGCGCAAGCACCCCCCAAAGACGCCGCTGATGATGTTCTATGGCGATGCGATGCCGCAATTTCTGCGCCGGTTTGAGCCTGCAAAATCCGTGCCTTACCTGCCTGACATCGCCCTCATCGAACTTGGATTGCGCCATGCCTATCACGCGGCTGATGCGACACCTGTGTCCGGTGATGCGCTGGCGGCCATCGCCCCCGATGCCCTGATGAGCACCCGGCTGGAGCTTGCGCCAGCCGTCAGGATCGTGACCTCTGACTACCCCATTCACGCGATCTACCGCGTCAACACACACAGCAATGCACCCAAGCCGGTCATGCAGGCAGAGGCGGTGCTGATCACCCGTGCCGGGTTTGACCCCGAAATCCACAGCATCAACGCCGCTGCCGCCAAGGCCATCGGCCAGTTGCAGAATGGTCAGACGCTGGGCGAGGCGATTGCGACCGCAGATGACACCCTTGATCTGGGCGCCGTGCTGGGCCTTTTGCTTGGCCAGGGCGCGATTACCAAAATTTACTGAAAGGCCCCTCCCCCATGACAACCGCACCCATGGCGCATCTGGCGCACCCGCTGAACCGTGCCGGCGATCAGATCTTGCCGCTTCTGGCGCGCTTTGTCTTTGCCGCTGTTCTGCTGCTTTACTACTGGAACTCTGGCCTGACCAAGCTGGGCGACGGGATTTTCGGCATCTTCTCACCCTCGATCGGTGGCTATGCGCAGATCTGGCCCAAGGCGATGGAGGCGGCTGGTTTTGACATCAGCCAGATGAACATCTTTCAGTGGGCGGTTGTCGTCGCCGGGACCATTGCAGAGTTTGTGCTGCCCCTTCTGATCGTCATCGGTCTGCTGACCCGTCTGGCCGCCGTTGGCATGATCGGCTTTATCACCGTGCAGTCCCTGACAGACCTTTATGGCCATGGCGGTATTGAACATGCTGCGACAGTCGGCGCGTGGTTTGACCGCATCTCTGACGCGGCGATCCTTGATCAGCGCGCTTTCTGGGTGCTGTGCCTGCTGATCCTTGTGTTCAAGGGCGCTGGCGCGCTGTCAGTCGACCGTGGCCTGTTCAGAAATGCGCCTTAGGCTCATCCGGCTTGCCCGCCGAAATGGCGAGCAGGCCACCAAGCCCGGCAAAGCCAATCGGGAACATCGTGCCGACGTTGAAACCGAAGGCCGTGTAAAAGCATAGCGCGCCAAGCAGCATCAGGATGCCGCCCCAAAGTGCGCGTGCCTTGGCCATTGCACCACCGGCAATAGCCAGAAGCGGGGCGATAAAGCTGGCAAATCTGATGAAACCGGGGTTCTCCAGCAGGCCGAAGATTTCGCCCACCTCCTGATGCCGTTCAGAGATTTCGGCGTATCCGTAGCCAAACAACCCGACAAAAATGCCCATCAGACCGGCAATCAAACCCAAAACCATGGCCGCGTTTCGCATCGCGCTCTCCTTACTGCTTCAGAACCCACATAGGCATTGGATGATCACTCGCCAAGATATTTGGCCTGCACGTCGGCTTTCCACCCGATGGTCCACACACCGTTGTGCAGGATGACAGGGCGTTTCATGAGGGTTGGGTGGGCAGCAAGCAACTCCGCGGGGTCGCTTTGCTTTTCGGCATCGGACAAACCGCGCCATGTTGTCGACGCGCGATTGAGCGCCTGATCGCCGAACTGCGCCAGAATATCGGCGCGGTCAGCGGCTGACATCCCATCGGCGCGGACGTCCACGACATCTGGCGCATATCCTGCCGCTGCCAAAGATTTCAGCGCCTTGCGGCACGTATCGCAGGTTTTTAGACCGAAAAAGCGCATTCTGCCTCCACATTGTGCAAATAACCGCCAGCCACGCGCCCGCGACCATCTGTCATTTGATTTTTGCATAAAACACCCAACCTTAAAGAGATCAAGGTTAAGGACTGTCCCCTCGCGGGATCCAAGACCTGCGAGAGAAAGGGAGACGGAAACAATGCCAAGCGGCACTGTGAAATGGTTCAATACCACCAAAGGCTACGGGTTTATCGCCCCCGACGAAGGCGGTTCAGACATCTTTGTGCATATCTCGGCTGTTGAGCAGTCGGGCCTGACCGGTCTGGCCGATGATCAGAAGGTCACATTCGACCTGATTGAAGGACGCGACGGGCGCAAGATGGCCGGAAACATCGCCAAGGCCGACTAGGCACAAGGGCACCGCAATGCGGTCTAGTAGCGTTTGCCGGGCATCCGGCTGCGCACCAGATCAAGCATGTCGATATCATTCGACATGGGCGGCTCGTCTGACTTCAGTTCAGGCTCCATCTTGTTGGCAAACTCCTGATGGCGGTTTTCCACGGCCACCTGCAACTCGCGGTAACGCAGGGTGCCACCGGCGCAGACGTAGCTGAAGAGCCACAGGTACAGGAACAAGGCCAGCACGAGCAGTAGTCCAACCTCCAGCCCCAGAACGCTGGTCCAGTCAGCAGATATGCCACGCTCTGCCTCGGCCAGACTGAGGGCGAGCGTATCGTCAAAACCAATGGCGATACCCACCAGCATCACAGCCGGTACGACCATGATCCAGCCGATATAGGTGAGGATCACCAAGGCCAGAAGACCGATGAACCCATGCCCAAAGGCAAAGAATGGCGTATGGTGGCGGCCATTTGGATCAGCGCCGATTGATGCGCCCGCAAAAGGCACCAACAATCCCGCCCGCAATGAGAAGATCAAAAGCGTCACGGTGGTCAGGATACCGTAGCCAACGATGGGGCTGACAGAGGTCAGCTGCATCAACAGCGCCTCTTCCCCCATGAGCGCAATCTGCGTCAGTTCCTCATAGGTCAGCGGCGTGGCCATCACATAAAGGACCCCACCCAGCGCGACCAGAACGAGCACGCAGACGGCCTCGAACAGGCCATAGCCGATGGCGTAGATCATGACGCCCAGATAGGTGTTCTTCGGCCGCACCTCGTAGGATTGCAGGCCCAGACGCATCCCCACCATGACAGGTATGACGGTTGTGCCAACGCCGAAGGCAATGGCAATCATGATCGTGAAGAGCGGTGAAATCAGCGCAAAGAAAAGCATGAAGAGAAACGCCATGAAGGCCAGCATCATCATGGCGATGATCAGAATGGGCAGCACAACCACAAATCGCCACAGAATGGCGAAGGACAAAGGAAAGGCGCGCAAGAGGATCATGCTGACTCCGGAAACAATGAACCGTTCGTAAACACTATGACGCTCTGATCTGGGGCATAAAGGGGAAAGACTGCGGCATTTCCGTGATCCCGGCGACAATCTGACGGGCGAAGAGCGCGCGAAACAGCAACGACAGGCGGCATCGGCGGCTTGGCAAGCTCACACGTCAGAATTGTGACGCGATGGTAAACCCTGCGGTGGCTGTGGTCCGGTCAAAGCGTCCGACGTTGCTGTCCGTCTGCGACAGATCAATGCGCAATCCGGGCGTGAACCCGGCAAATGACACATTCGGAAACCCGATGTTGGCGTCGACAAAGACTGTTTCATCCTGTCGGCCGCCTTCGACGGGGAACAGGATGCGGTAGTCAGGATACTCTGCCCAGCGCATGCCCCCGCCAATAGACAGGCTGATGGGTCCAATCGGATCAGACCATGCATAGCCCAAGCGGACCGACTGTTCCTCGGAGGTGTAATTGACACTGTCACCGTCGCTGTCGGTCCAGCTGAGCGCAGCGCTCAGCCGGTTGCCGGAGGACAGAGTGTAAGTAACGGTGGTTCCAACGGTGTTGCGATTGATCTCTCCGATCCCGTCTGCGTCATACAGGAGCAATTCGCGCGCATAACTGAGGCCCAAAGACACGTTTTCTGACAGCGGAACACGATAATCGAGTGTGAAGCGTCGGCTGTCATATCCATCCGCTTCGGTCGTTTCGGTCGCCAGATCCAGATCGCGGAAGTTGACGCGGCCAAAAGAGACGCTGCCCGACACAGACCCGTTGGCGAGCAATCTGTCATGGCGCAACGACACTCTTGCGGATGACGTATCAAAAGCTTCGTCAGGGACCGATGTATCCTCTGTCAAACGCACGCGGCCAATGTTGCCCTGTACGGCCAGACTGGTCCGGCTGCTTTCACTTTGATGGATGCGATACTGCGTGGCGATGCCCAGACTGGCCCGCCAGCCAGCCAGCGCTTGCGCGTCCTCTGACAGGGTGCCGGTCGGGTTGCCGGGGGCTGAAAACTCATCATCTTCTGCGCCGCCGTTGACGTTGTTTGAAGGCGCCAGCGAAAATGACAACTGCGTCGACCACGGGTTGCGTTGATTGACAAGGCGGCCGTCGGCAATTGTGCGCGCGCGCTCTGCCTCGTTCGGGGCATCGATCAGGGCCACACGCAGCCAGAGGCTGGCGCGGGTAAACTCGCCCGCGTTGCTTGCGGCCAGTGCCGTCAGGCGCGCTGCCTCGTAACGCTGCGCCGCGCTGTCCGATTGCCACCATGCGCGCGCGCCTGCGGCCCGTCCGGCCGCGGCGTTGCCAAGCCGCGGTTCGGCCACGGCCAGAACAATCAGGGCATCGCGGTCATCGGGGTTTTGCTGCAGGATCGCTTCGGCAATTTCCTTGGCCAGGGCCGGGTCACCGCCCTGTGCGGATTGCACCATGATGGACCGGGCCTGCCCGATGGGCAGGTCGATCGTATTTTGTGCGCTGGCGGCAGTGCAATACAGCGCTGCCGCCGAAGCGAGGATCAATTGGCGATACATCAAACGACCCTCTTTGGTTGCAAGTGATTACTCGCTGTCCAGCACAAAGATGCCGAATTCACGCTCGTTGCCCACGGCGCCGGGGATGGCACCGTCAGAGAAGCCGGCCTCAAGCGCCACAGTCCCGGCCACGGCACTTGCGCCAGACCCACCGAACACGCCTTCAAAGCTGCCGACTTCCTCTAGAACGCCAAGTTCGGCAAGCCCCGAGAAGCTGCCATCGGCGTTGATGGTGGCATCAACCAGAACGATTTCCGGCAATGCCGTTCCGGTGCCGTCCGCGCCGTAAGTCCGGTCAAAGATGTTGCCGTTGACGTAGCCATCAGAGAAGTCGGCCTTGATATACGCATTGCCATTGACCTGGAAAGACTGGGTTGGCGTCGAGCTTTCACCGGGCGCATCACCGGCTGCCGTGCCAAAGTTCAGCAGGCCGACATATTCACCGGAAAAGTTGACGATGCCACCCGCGGGGGCGGTGTAGCTGGCCTGGTTTGCCGTCGCACCGCCAAAGAAGCGGTTGAACTGCCCGCCGTCGGACACAACGACCCCGCTGACGCTGCCGTCAGTGGATGTCGCGGCGAAGGCGCTGAAGAAGCGGTCCGTCGTCGTCAGCTGCTGTTCGTAGTAGGTGTAGTCACCATCGGCCACGCCTGTGCCATAGTTCTGGGTGACATTGTTACCGTCCATTGTGATCTGAACGATCAGTGTTTCGCTTGCGCCATCGTAAGACGCGCCCTGCACGTCCCCGACCACCACGCTGGATGCCAGCGGTGCTGCGCCGCCATCTGTGCCGCCAGTGGACCCGCCACCAGAGCCTGTGCCGGAGCCGCCATCATCATCGCTTGGGCCGGAGCATGCTGCCAGAAAAGCGCCCGCGATCGTCAGTGCCAAATATTTATTCATGATAAGTCCTCTGTCGCCTACCCAGTTGGGGGCAAACTCTTAGCCGGTGCCTGTCATGTCAAGACACAACCCTGGCTTTTATCGATTGGAAGCCAAAGGATGGAGGTTTTGTCACAGCCCCCCTTTTCCTATAGTGCCGCGAGTCACGCGAGAGCAGAGCGGAGAAAACCATGCCCATGACCCCCGAACAGCAGGCCGAAATCGACGAATTGCGCAGCCAGCCGCAGCCCACCCTGCGCGCCGTCGCCCCGGGGATGGAGCAGCAC
>JAHDGO010000129.1 GCA_020627605.1 Yoonia sp. | reverse complement strand
GGCCATCGCCCTGCGCTGGATCGCCCGCCGTTTTCGCAAGCCCGCGCGGGGCCGCCCTGCCCTGCGGCTGGCCTTCGGCGCCATTGGCGCCCGCGGGGGCGAGGCGACATCGGTTGTTCTTTCGCTTGGTCTTGGCCTGACTGTACTGGCGGCGGTGGGCCAGATTGACGGCAACCTGCGCAGCGCCTTTGCCGATGACCTGCCAGAGGTCGCGCCAAGCTATTTCTTCGTCGATATCCAGCCTGATCAAATTGATGGGTTTCGCGCCCGGCTTGACGATGATCCGGCGGTCGCCCGTGTTGACACGGCGCCGATGCTGCGGGGCATTATCACGCAGATCAACGGCCAGCCAGCGGACGAGGCGACAGGCGGTCATTGGGTGACCCAAGGCGACAGGGGCATCACCTATGCCGCGGCGCAGCCAGAAGGGACAGAGATCACCGCAGGCACATGGTGGTCCGCCGATTACGCGGGTCCGCCGCAAATCAGCTTTTCCGCTGAAGAAGCGACCGAGATGGGTCTGCAACTGGGTGACGTGATGACCGTCAACGTGCTGGGCCGTGACATCACAGCAGAGGTCACCAGCTTTCGCGAGGTCAGTTGGGAAGACGCAGGCATAGGCTTTGTTCTGGCCATGAACGAGGGCGCGCTGGCCGGTGCCCCGCATAGCTGGATCTCTACCGTCTATGCGGAGGAAGCCGCCGAAGCGGCGATCCTGCGCGATCTGGCCAGTGCCTACCCCAATATCACGGCGATTCGCATTCGCGACGCCATTGACCAGATCATTGAGCTGGTCGGCGGCATCTCTGCGGCGACACGCTATGGCGCGCTGATCACGCTTGTGACTGGTTTTCTGGTGCTGATCGGTGCCGCCGCCGCAGGTGAGCGCGCGCGCACGTTCGAAGCCGCCGTGCTGAAAACCGTAGGCGCGTCGCGCAGCCGGATCATCACCAGCTTTGCCTTGCGTGCCGCCATTCTTGGGCTTGGCGCTGGCCTCGTGGCGCTGGGGGCAGGTATTCTGGGGGGCTGGGCCGTCTCCACCTACATCATGGAAACTGATTACAGTGTGATCTGGGGGAACGCCCTGCTGATCGTTGGCGGCGGCATCCTTGCGTCCCTCCTGGCCGGGCTGGCCTTTGCATGGCGGCCACTGGCCGCGCGCCCCGCACAGGTGCTGCGGGCACGCGAATAATCTAGAGCCGCTTTTCCAGCCCTTGCAGGATCGGGCAATCAGGCCGGTCGTCCCCCGCACATGCGGTCACCAGATGCGACAAGGTTGCATGCATTTGCTGAAGATCGCTGATCTTTGTCTCGATCTGAAGCAGATGCTCGCTTGCCAGCGCGCGGACATCAGCGCTCGCCCGTCCGGTGTCAGCCCATAGCGCCAGCAGCTTGCGACAATCCTCAATCGCAAAGCCCAAGGCCCGCGCACGGGCCAGAAACCGCAAGCGATGCACGTCAGCATCGCTGAAATCGCGATACCCATTGGCATCGCGCGCCGGTGTGATCAGGCCGATATCCTCATAATAGCGAATGGTCTTGGCTGGCAGGCCAGCGGCCTGCCCCGCATCGCCGATATTCATGTCTGTCCCTCCGATCCGGCAACCCAGCGCAGGCGCAGGGCATTGCTCAGCACAAAGACACTCGACAGCGCCATCGCGCCCGCGGCCAGCATCGGCGACAGTTGTGGCCCGCCAAACGGGACCAGCAAGCCAGCCGCCACCGGGATCAGTGCCACGTTGTAGGCAAAGGCCCAGAACAGGTTCTGCCGGATGTTGCGCATCGTCGCGCGACTGATGGCAAAGGCATTCTGCACCCCCTGCAGATGCCCCGACATCAGCACCACATCGGCACTTTCAATGGCAACGTCTGTGCCGGTGCCAAGGGCGATGCCCACATCAGCACTGGCCAGCGCAGGCGCGTCATTGATGCCATCACCGACAAAAGCGGTCTTGCCTTGGTCCTGCAACGTCGCAATCGCCGCCGCCTTGCCGTCCGGCCTGACACCCGCCACCACGTGGCTGATCCCCAACCGCGCAGCGACGGCCTGCGCAGTGGCGGCCCCATCACCTGTGATCAGGGCCACCTCTTTACCGGCGGCGCGCGGCAATCGTCGCGCGGGCCTCTGGCATGATCGGGTCAGCCACTGCCAGCAGCCCGGCCAACTGCCCCTCAATTGCAAGGTAAAGTGGGGTTTCAGCCAAATCGGCGTGCTTGGCTGCCTGCGCCGTGAATACATCTGTCGCGATGCCTGACTGCGCCATCAAATCCGCTGAACCGACCAGGACCGCCTGTCCATCAACCTGGCCACCGACGCCAAAGCCGGTCTCGCTGTGAAAATCTGTCACCTCTGCCAGGCTGATGCCCCGCACCTTGGCCGCATCGACAATGGCGCGACCCAAGGGATGCTCTGACGCGGCCTCAACACTGGCAGCGGCACGCAGTATGGCGTCTGCATCAAAGCCCTCCGCAGGCCAGATGCCCGTCACCCCTGGTGCGCCAGCGGTCAGCGTGCCGGTCTTGTCAAAGGCCACGACGGTTGCATCTTGCAAGGTCTGCAAGGCATCGCCCTTGCGAAACAGGACGCCAAGCTCTGCCGCGCGGCCTGTGCCCACCATGATCGCGGTTGGTGTGGCAAGGCCCATCGCGCAAGGGCAGGCCACGATCAGAACAGCCACCCCGGCCACCAGCGCGTGCCCCAGTGCCGGTTCAGGCCCAAGCAGCAACCAGCCCAGCACCGTCAGTGCCGCAATCACAAGGACCACGGGGACGAACCGCAACGTGATCCGGTTGACCAGCGCCTGCACCGGCAGCTTTACACCCTGCGCACGTGTTACCATGGCGATGATTTGCGCCAGCACTGTATCACGCCCGATCTGATGCACCTCAAACAGGAAACCGCCCGCACCATTCAGCGTCCCGCCGGTCACGGTATCCCCCGGCACTTTCGCCACTGGCAGAGGCTCCCCACTCAACATGCTTTCATCGACGAAAGACTGGCCTTCGGTCACCACACCATCAAGCGCGATCCGCTCTGCCGGGCGCACGCGCAGGACGTCCCCGACGGCAATCTCCGCAATTGGTGTTTCGACGGCCCCTCCGTCGCGCATCACGAGGGCGGTCTGCGGCTGCAACCCCACCAGCTTGCGAATGGCGGCCCCTGTGCGGCCCTTCGCACGCGCCTCGAGCAATCGGCCCAGCAGGATCAGCGTGACAATGACCGCTGCCGCCTCAAAATACACCGCGCGCGTGCCCACAGGCAGCAGGCCGGGCAAGAAGGTGGCCACAGTCGAAAACCCCCAAGCCGCGCCGGTTCCGATGGCCACAAGGGCGTTCATATCGGGCGCACCGCGCACCAGCGCTGGCAAACCCTTGGCAAAGAACATGCGCCCCGGACCCACCAAGATCAGCGTGGTCAGCACAAACTGCACCACCCAGGATGTCTGGCGCCCAATGCTTTGATCAATCAGCGCAGCGACACCGGGGATGAAATGGCGCGACATTTCCATCAGGAACACCGGCAGGCTCAGTGCAGCGGCGATGGCGGTCTGGCGGGCCAGTGACGCGGCCTCTGCCGTATGGCGGTCCTCGGTCTGGTCAGGCGCATCCAGTGGCGTCGCCGGATAGCCCGCCTTTGTGACCAGCGCGGCCAATGCCGCTGGCGTGGCCTGCCCCGGTTGGTAGACCACATGCATGTTCTGGGTGGCCAGATTGGCGTTTGCGGCCTGCACGCCGGGCACGCCTTCCAAGGCCGCCTCGGCCCGCGCGACACATGATCCGCAGGACAAACCGGACAATTGCAAAGTCAGTTCACTCGGCATGGCCGCACCCCTTTTTGTGATTGCCATAGGCATCACATAGGGGCTCCAGTCACTGGAAGGTCAAGGGCCGCCGTCAGAAATTGTGCTATTCGCCGCGCACGGTCGCGATATAGCCTTGCAGGTCTTCAAGAGCGACCGCACCGGGGATCAGCGCATCACCGATGACAAAGGCGGGCGTGCCGGTAAAGCCGAGTCCCTGCGCCAGCATCCGCGTCGTCTCGATATGGGCGTCGACCTCGGCGCTGTCCATGTCAGCACGCAACTGGTCGATATCCAGCCCTGCATTGCGGGCCGCCGCCATGACAGAGGCCTCTTCTGCCCGGCCGCGCATTTCCATCAAGGCCCAATGCATGTCTTCGTATTTGCCCTGCGCACGGGCAGCCAACGCAGCACGCGCCGCAAAGACAGAGCCTTCTCCAAGGATCGGCCATTCGCGATAAACAACCTTTACCGCCTCATCCTGTTCCAACAGTGTCTTGACCTGCGCGGCGGCGCGTTTGCAGTAGGGGCAGTTGTAGTCAAAAAACTCTACCACCACGGCGTCAGCATCGGCCGGACCAACAAACGGCGCGTTGGCATCGTCTTCCAAAAGCGCGCGCTGCTGCTGCAAAAGCGCGGTCTGTGCTGCGGCCTGAGCGGCATTCTCGCGCTCTTGCAACAGGACAATGGCGTCACGGATGATTTCGGGGTTCTCGATGATCGCTTCAAGCGCCAGTTGCTTGATCTGGTCTTCGGTCAGCGCTTGCGCGGTTGCGGCGGCAGGCGCCAAAGCCAGCGTCATGGCCAGAATCACATTGCGCATCTTCGATTGCCCCCAGTCTGGTGCGTTGTCGGTTGATCGGGACCATAGAACCATTTTGCCTGCGGGACCACCAGACACATCCGCGTTAGTGTCGCAGGCTGGCGTGCAAACTTGCCCCTTGCCCCCGGAATGGATTAGGTGGCGTCATGGCTGGCACTTCACCCAAAACCCCTTTGACACGCAGCGCCCTGCGCACTGGTTTTGTGCTGGGCGCCGGCATCGTGACGGTGATCTGTGTCATCCCTTACATCGGTGTTCTGACTGCTGCGCTGTCAGGGTCCTTCGGGACATTGCAGCATTTGGCGCAGACCGTTCTGACAGGGTATATCGTCACCACAATTCTGCTGGTTGTCCTTGTCATGGCAGGCAGTGCTGTCATTGGGGCCGGGGCGGCATGGCTCGTGACCATGACCCATTTCCCAGGTCGCCGCTGGATCGAGATCGCGCTGGCGCTGCCGCTCGCCTTTCCGGCTTATGTGCTGGCCTACGGCTATACCCATGTGCTGGACCACCCCGGCATTGTACAAAGCACCTTGCGGGATCTGACGGGCTGGGGCCCGCGCGACTATTGGTTCCCCGAGATCAGATCGCTAGGTGGGGCGGCAATGATGCTGACGCTCGTGCTCTACCCCTATGTCTATCTTTTGGCGCGTGCGGCTTTTTCTGCGCAAGGGGCGAGCACATTTCTGGCTGCGCGCGTCCTCGGCAAGTCGCCGTTTCAGGCATTCTTCAAAGTGTCACTGCCCATGGCGCGCCCGGCCATTGCATCGGGCGTGATGCTGGTGGCCATGGAAACCATCGCCGATTTTGGCACGGTGGCCTATTTTGGAGTGCAGACATTTGCCGTCGGCATTTACACCAGTTGGTTCACCCTCGCCGACAGGGCTGCCGCCGCCCAGCTGGCGCTGGGGCTTCTGGCCTTTGCGCTGCTTCTGGCCATGCTGGAACGCAGCAGCCGGGGGGAGGCACAATATGCCAACGGCCGGCGCAACATGCCGATGGAGCGTTTGACACTGACCCGCAGCCAGCAAACCGGTGCGGTGATCTTTTGTCTTTTGCCGGTGCTGTTGGGTGTGCTTTTGCCAGTGCTGGCGCTTGGTACCATGGCCATCGGATCAGAGCAGAACCTGCTCAGCAGCCGCTATCTGGGCTTTATCAGCAATTCACTGACACTGGCGGGGATTGCGGCGGTGCTGGCGGTGCTGGCGGCGCTGACCCTTGGGACGCTGCACCGGGTGATGCGCAACCGGCTGACGCGCGCATCGCTTTACCTTGCGCGGATCGGCTATGCTGTTCCCGGCGGGGTGATTGCCGTGGGCCTGTTGGTGCCCTTCGCCGCCTTCGACAACGGTCTAGACGCGTGGATGCGGGCGAATTTCGATATCTCGACCGGGTTGCTTTTCACCGGCTCGATCTGGCTCTTGATCTTTGCCTATCTGAT
>JAHDGO010000128.1:2378-6112 GCA_020627605.1 Yoonia sp. | reverse complement strand
GAAAGACAAGAACGACAGCTATCGCCTGATGGGCTTTGGCCACCGCGTTTACAAGAACTTCGACCCACGGGCGACCGTGATGAAGGAAAGCGCGGTTGAGGTTCTTGATCTGCTGGGTGTCGAAAATAACCCGATCCTGCAGGTCGCCAAGGAACTGGAGGCCGCAGCGCTGGCCGATCCATATTTTGCAGAGAAGAAGCTCTTCCCGAATGTCGACTTCTATTCCGGCATCATTCTGGAGGCGATGGGCTTCCCCACGTCCATGTTTACGCCGATCTTTGCGCTGGCACGGACTGTCGGCTGGATTTCGCAATGGAAAGAGCAGTTGGACGATCCACAACTGAAAATCGGCCGGCCACGTCAGCTCTATCTCGGCGAGATGGAGCGTGACTACGTCGACATCGAAAAGCGCTAGGGATTTGGGGTCGCCATCGGGCGGCCCTTTTTCGTGATGCTCACAACAAAACGCCTGACACTGCGCGCCGCGCGCCAAAACGATCTGATGGATCTTTATGCCATCTTCAGTGACCCGCGCGCCATGCGATACTGGTCCACTGCGCCACATGACAGCCCCGCGCGCACGCAACAGAACCTCGACCGGCTGATCGC
The DNA here is from genome assembly GCA_020627605.1 of Yoonia sp. Lineage (GTDB taxonomy): Bacteria > Pseudomonadota > Alphaproteobacteria > Rhodobacterales > Rhodobacteraceae > Yoonia. Next base: position 5,503 of record JAHDGO010000128.1, on the reverse strand, counting down.
CAGCGCAGAGGAGCAGCTGACCTATTTTGTCATCGACAAGGACGGGCGTGCCATCGGCACGGCGGGGATGCACAAGAATGACGAGGTGGGGTTCCTGCTGCATCCGGACCATTGGCGGCAAGGCATCGTCACAGAGGCGATGCAGGCGATCATCCCCTATCTGTTTGAAGTGACCGCCCATGCGCAACTGACCGCAGATGCGGACCCGCGCAATGCGGCCTCTGTCGGGTTGCTGAGGTCACTTGGGTTTGTCGAAACCGGCCGGGCCGAAAAGACGTACTGCATCAATGGCGAATGGTCGGACAGCGTGTATTTCGCACTGCCCCGCCCCTAGCGGCCCTCGAACACGGCCTTCCGCTTTTCCAGAAACGCAACGACGCCTTCCTGAAAATCGCGCGTTGTCCCGCAGCGCCCTTGCAATTTCGCCTCTAGCGCAAGCTGGTCATCCAGCGAGTTCTCAAACGACCCCCGGATCGCGGTTTTCAACTGCCGGTAAGCGACGGTCGGACCCTGTGCCAGTTGCGCGGCCCGTGCCTCTACATGATCGCGGAAAGTATCGGCGGGTGCAGTTTCATAAATCATGCCCCAGTCACTGGCCTGCTGCGCGCTGATCTTGTCTGCAAACAGGGCGGCGCCCATCGCCTTGGCCGCACCCATCTGACGGGGCAGCCAATAGGTGCCGCCGGCGTCAGGTATCAATCCAATGCGGGTAAAGGCCTGAATGAAATAGGCATCCTCTGACGCGATCACCACATCGGCGGCCAGCGCAAGGTTGGCCCCTGCCCCCGCAGCCGGCCCATTCACCGCAGAAATTGTCGGCACCCGGCAATCAAAGATCGCCTTGAGCATCGGCACATATTCGTCGCGCAGCGTGCGTTCGAGGTCCATCGCCGCCGCATTGCCACCATCCCCCAGATCCTGACCGGAACAGAATGCCCGGCCTGCACCGGTCAGCACGATGACACGGGCCTCTTTCTCAAATTCCTTGACCGCATGGGTGATCTCGGCCCGCATCTGTGTGTTCAGCGCGTTCATCATATCGGGACGGTTCAGCGTGATCGCGCCGACCCCGTTGCGGATGACGGTCTTGATTGCCTGATAGTCCATGTGCGCTCTCCCATTCCCCGGTATGCAGGGCATCTTGGGATGCGACTGCGTCTTGGCTCTAACTTAGTGAACTGTTCGGTTCAGGAAAGCCCTTCGCTGCGTCACGAGCGTAAAATCTTTTCGAGGGCCGCCTTTTCCTCGGGGGTCAGCGTGGTTTCCGGCGCAGGCTTACGCCGGATCACGGTCCAGCCGACGCCCAAGGCAATCAACAGCAGCGCCGGGGCAGCCAGCCAGAGGATGATGTTTGCACCGGATGTATCAGGGCGCAGCAGAACAAATTCGCCATAGCGCGACACGATGAAATCCACTGCCTCTGCATCGCTGTCACCGGCCACCAGCCGTTCGCGCAGTACGATGCGCAACTCGCGTGCAAGCGTCGCACTGCTCTCATCGATGCTTTCGTTCTGGCAGACCGGGCAACGCAGCCCCTGCGACAACTCCCGTGCACGCTCTTCCAGCATCGGATCATCCAGCATCTCATCCGGTTCCACGGCCCATAGCGGTGCCGCCAGCAAACACAGGACCAGCGCCAGCCACCTCATTCCGCAGGCACCCCTCGCGGTGTTTTGCGGGCCGCAGCTGCGCCAACGCGCAACCGCCTGTCAGACAATGACAATGCCCCGCCAAGCGCCATCAGGATTGCCCCGCCCCAGATCCAGTTGGCGAAGGGTTTGACATAGACACGCACTGCCCAGCCGCCGCCATCCTGCGGATCACCGATCACCACATAAAGGTCGCGCAGTACACCGTTGGCAATCGCAGCCTCTGTCGTCGGCATGTTGGCGACCGGATAGAACCGCTTTTCCGGGGTCAGCGTGGTGATTTCACGGGTGTCGCGCCAGACAGAGATTTCGGCAAGCGTTGTCAGGTAATTCGGCCCGCGTTCCTGTCGTACATCATCCAGCTGAAAGCTGAACTGCCCGACATCCCAACGCTCCCCAACGGCGGCGACACGGATATCCTCTCGCTCCCACGCGAGCATGGCGGCAATGCCAAAGATCGTCACACCCATCCCGATATGGGCGGTCGCCTTGCCCCAGTCTGCCCGTGGCAGGCGGCGCATGCGTGCCAACCTGTCGGCAAAACCACTGCGCCCGCTGCGCATCCACAGATCACCGATTGCCCCGCCGACAACCCAAACGCCAAGCGCCACACCAATCGGCCCCAGTGCCGAATTGCCTGACTGCACCGCATAGGCCAGCACGGCCAGCGCGACCGCAAGGATCAGCCAGCCACCCAGCGGTTTCGCCGCACGACCCAGCGTGCCGCGTTTCCATGCAAGGATGGATCCCAGTGGCAGGATAATTGCCAGCGCCACCATGAATGGCGTGAAGGCCGCGTCAAAGAACGGCGGCCCCACTGACAGGGTGCGATCAAACATCAGCTCTGCCACCAATGGCCAGATCGTGCCGATGAAGACGACAAAACTGCTGACCGCCAGCAGGATGTTGTTCAGGATCAGCGCGCTTTCGCGGCTGACGGTGGAAAAGACGCCCTTTGCCTCCATCGCGCCAGCGCGGGCTGCGAAAAGCGTCAGCGCGCCGCCAAGGTAGAAGACGAGGATGAACAAGATATACTGGCCGCGCACCGGGTCATTGGCGAATGCGTGCACCGAGGTCAGCACACCAGACCGCACAATGAACGCGCCGAGCAGGCAGAAGCCGAATGCAAGGATCGCAAGCAGGATTGTCCAGCTTTTCAGCGCTTCACGCTTCTCCACCACGATAGCTGAATGCAGCAATGCGGCCGCAATCAACCATGGCATAAAGCTCGCGTTCTCTACCGGGTCCCAGAACCAGAAGCCGCCCCAGCCCAGCTCGTAATAAGCCCACCATGACCCAAGCGCGATACCGATGGTCAGGAACATCCATGCCGCCAATGTCCACGGCCGCACCCAGCGGCCCCAGGCAGCATCAACGCGCCCCTCGATCAGGGCGGCGACAGCGAAAGAAAACGACATCGATAGGCCCACATAGCCCAAATACAAAAACGGCGGATGAAATGCCAAACCGGGGTCC
>JAHDGO010000128.1:0-2289 GCA_020627605.1 Yoonia sp. | reverse complement strand
AGGCAAAGAAAGCAACCGCGATAGAGGCCTGCACCGCCAGCACCCGCGCCCGCAAACGCGCTGGCAGGCCATCACCGAACCATGCGGCGAAGGCCCCGAATAACGTCAGGATCAGCACCCACAACAGCATAGAGCCTTCGTGATTGCCCCACACACCGGTGATCTTGTAGATCATCGGCTTGTCGGTGTGCGAATTCTGATAGACCAGTTGCAGCGAGAAATCAGAGGTGACAAAGGCCCAGGTCAGCACGGCAAAAGAGAACGCCGTCAGCAGGAACTGCACTGTTGCCGCAGGCTCTGCCACCGCCATCCAGCCGGCATGGCCGCGATGCGCGCCAACCATCGGCACGATGGTCTGCACAATGGCCACGCCAAAGGCGAGAATCAGCGCGAAATGTCCCAGTTCCACCAACATGCGCCGATACATAGCGCAAAGCGTTGCCGGGCAACATGGGCGCGCCCTCACATTCCCGGTAGAAATTGCCGCAGGCTAAAGCCGCGCCAGCCCGCCCTGCACCGCATAGGTCAGTGCCGCCATCAAAAGCCCGCCGATAATCAGCCGCACCAGCCATTTCAGCGTATCCTCGATGGCCGTCAGGCGATCAGCCACGTTCAGGCGGTGCACCTCATCCACAGCGTTGCGGGTTTCCAATGCCGCAATGCGCCGGGTCAGATGGTCGATACGGTCACCCTCCATGCTGTGCCTGCCATTCCTGTAAGGCGGCGTTCTCAGAGGCGTCTGAGGCAAGTGCGGGTGCAGACTCTGGGGCCTGACCAGTGGTTTTGGTTTGTGTGATGGCCAACCCGGCCAGAATCTGCCCTTGAAAGTCTTGCGCCTTGGCCTGATGCCGCGCACCAAAGTAAAAGCTGACAATCGCACCCATCAGCCACCAAAGTGGTTCCGGCACCAGCGCCAGCCCCTGCATTCCGACGGCAAAATCCGCAGGGCGGACCATTGCCATGACAAAAAGCCCGATGGTGCCAAGCGCAAGTGCCGGGCGCGGCAGACGGTTGAGTGCATCGACAAGCCGATCAAACAGCCCGCGCCGGGGGTGAACAAACTCTGCCGCGAATTGTTGCAGACTGTCGCTGCGTGCGGTGGCGGCGCGGACGGCCCCCTTTTCGGCATTTTCGCGAAACACCTCTGCTGTCTCGGTCACCAGATTGCGCCCATCACCAAAGAGAAAGCCCATGAGACCAGAAATCAAACCCATTGCGCTGTCCTTTCGCGGTGTTGTGCCTCTGTCAGGTGGAAGCGCGGGGCGATGAACTCTTCCGCGCGGGTGATCCAGCCGCCTTTGCCACCGTCACGCCGCCTTGCGTATTTGCGGCTGGCACCGCGGCTGTCGGCCAATCCATAATAATAATTGCGCCGCGCAATCCCGTAGGCATCAACCAGATGATCAGGGGCAGCCGCATAGGCGCGCCGCACAGCGTTGATTGTCTGTGGCCCGATCACACCATCAATGCTGACACTGATCCGCATCTCACCCAGCAACCTTTGTAGAATTGTCACCGCATTTCCGCCGGCGTTGACATACATATCAAAGACGGTCGCATGCAGCGGTTCCGGCAGCTGATCGATCTTGGGGCGGCGAAAGTAATGTTCCACAAAGATTGATACGGCATGGGCCCGTGTCAGCATGCGCACGTCGTCCGTGTCCACACCGCCATCGCGGTCAAGATCCAGCCCCAGCCGTCGCATCGTGTGGATGGTCACACCGTATTTGGTGGCCCCGCCGGGATCATCTGGGTCATTCACATAGCCGCCTTCGCGGGCCACGATCTCTTGCGCAATTTGAACAACGGTCTGCATCTTTGCCCCTTCCTGAACGGATGGGACAAACCTGCGCCTGATTGGTTAATTGGTCGCGACAGCACCGTTCGGATCGACATAGGTGCCCTGCTCCTTGAGCGCCTCAATCACCTCTGTCGGCATGTAGGTTTCGTCGTGTTTGGCAAGGATTTCAACCGCTTCAAATCGGCCGTTAATGTAATTTCCCTGTGCCACCATGCCCTGACCTTCCTCAAAAAGATCAGGCAGGATGCCGGTATAGACCACCGGCACAGTGGCTCCGCCATCAGTCACGGCAAAGCTGACCTGTTCGCCCTGTCCACGCACAATGCTGCCCACCTCAACCAGACCGCCGATGCGGAACCGCTCATTTGGTGGTGGCGGTGCTTCTGCCACTTCACTGGGGGATCGGAAGAACTGAAAACTGTCATCCGGCAAAAACCACAAAAGCACCAGCACCAGCGCAATACTGATCCCCGCCAACCCGATGACCT
>JAHDGO010000127.1 GCA_020627605.1 Yoonia sp. | reverse complement strand
CGCCTTCGTCGCTGATCGCCTGGACCAGCCGGTTGTTCACCTTGCCGGACAAGACCATTTCGACCACGTCCATCGTGGCCTGATCGGTGACGCGCTTGCCGTTGACGAACTCTGACTTGATCTCAAGCTTGGCGAGCATGTCGTTGATCATCGGCCCGCCGCCATGCACGACAACCGGGTTCAGGCCCACCTGACGCATCAGGACCACGTCGCGGGCAAAGCTGTGCATCGCCTCGTCGCTGCCCATGGCGTGGCCGCCCAGCTTGATCACAACCGTGGCCCCGGCATAGCGCTGCATGTAGGGCAAAGCCTGGCTGAGGGTCTGGGCGGTGGCGATCCAGTCACGGTTCATGTCTTGGTCCCTCGTCTTCATGCGATGCCCGCGATGACTGCCCGCAGCGTCGGGATGCCGTCGCCTTTTTCGGACGACGTCAGAATGATCTCGGGGAAAGCTGCAGGGTGTTTGGCCAATGCGGCGCGGGTCTTGTCCAGCGACGCCTGCAAGGTGTCGCCTTTCAGCTTGTCGGTTTTGGTCATGACCACCTGAAAGGTCACGGCAGAGCTGTCCAGCAGCGACATGATTTCCTCATCCACGGCCTTGGCCCCATGCCGGGCGTCAATCAGGACAAAGACCCGGCGCAGTGTCTGACGCCCCGAAAGATACTGCTTCAGCAGCCGCTGCCACTTTTCGACCACGGCCACTGGCGCATTGGCAAAGCCATAGCCGGGCAGGTCAACGACATAGATGTCCGCCGCCGTGAAAAAGTTGATTTCCTGCGTGCGCCCCGGCGTATTTGACGCCCGCGCCAACCCCTTGCGGCCCGTCAGCGCGTTGATCAGGGATGATTTGCCGACGTTGGACCGGCCTGCAAAACACACCTCCACCCGGTCAGCAGGCGGCAGGCCGTCCATCGCGACCACGCCTTTGAGGAACTCGGTATCACCCGCAAAAAGCAGGCGACCTTTCTCCAGCGATGCCGCGTCAGGCGTTTCCACCTCGGGAAAGCGCATTTCCATGTCAAAGCACCTCAATCGTGTCGTTCAGGGCGACCTTACCGGTCTTGGTCACAACCGCATAGACACCGAAGTCCCGATGCCCCCAGCCGTCGCGTAATGCACCCAGCGTATCGACGTCGCGGCGACCTGTCAGCGGATTGGCCATCGTGTGTTTGCAGCGCCCGATCCGTTCTTTCACGGTCAGTTCGGCTGTCCCGATCCTGACGGTGCGATCCAGCCACTCGAACTCTTCCCACGGGCCCAGCCCGTCCAGCCAGACATTCCCGCGCCAGCGCTCTGGCTGAAGCGGGTGGCCCAGCTTGCCCGCCACAGCGCGGTGTGAGGACATGTTGTTGATCGAGATTGATGGAAAATCGGTGTCCGTCATGCCGCGTTCAGGCGCCTTGACGATCCCCTGCGGCTGATGCGCGTCATCAGGGCAAAGTGGCAAAACCCACTGCAAAAACCCAGCCCAGTCATCGGGATCATCGGGGCGGAATGTATGACGGCCCAGATCAGCGTGGGTCAGGGTGATTGTCGCTGTCGCCTCGTCCAGTTCAGCCCAGACACCAGCCAGCGCTGGCGTGCTGGTCCCGATCATGAAATTCCGGCACATGACCCAACGCGGATCAATTGCATCGAAATGCGTCGCCTCATGGATGACGGCCCAATGCCTGTCCCAAGGCATCGTCATTCCGGCGGTCAGCGTGACCTCTGACAAGGACTCGCGCCCGTGGCTTTTGATCGGGTGTCGCCACAGGGCGGCGACCTGCGCCATCTACTTGCCCTCGGGTTTGTCTGCGTCAGCGGTGCGTTTGCGGATGCTGGCCTTGATATTGCCAAAGACATCCGGCTTGGCCCCGTGGCTGCGCATGATCGCGTATTGCTGGATGAACGTAATGACGTTGTTGGCAATCCAGTAAAGCACCAGACCGGATGCAAACGATCCCAGCATGAACATGAAGACCCACGGCATCCAGGCAAAGATCATCTTTTGCGTGGGGTCTGTTGGGGCCGGGTTCAGTTTCTGCTGCAGCCACATCGAGACACCCAACAGGATCGGCAGGATACCGATAAAGATCAGCGACAGGATGGAGCCTTGCGCGGGCGCATCAAACGGCAACAGGCCAAACAGATTGATGAAGGATGACGGATCAGGCGCGCTGAGGTCTTCGATCCAGCCGATCCATGGCGCATGGCGCAGTTCAATCGTGACAAAGATCACCTTGTAGAGTGAAAAGAAGATCGGGATCTGCAGAAGGATTGGCAGACAACCAGCGGCAGGGTTCACCTTGTTTTCTTTGTAAAGCTTCATCATGCCCTGCTGCATGGCTTGTCTGTCATCGCCGGTGCGCTCTTTCAGCGCTTCCATTTCCGGCTGCAGCTCTTTCATCTTCGCCATGGAGACATAGGATTTATAGGCCAGCGGCAGCACGATGATCTTCAGGATCACGGTCAGCGCCAGAATCGACCAGCCCATGTTGCCGATCACCACGTTCAGGTAGTGCAGCAGCGCAAAGATCGGCTTGGTCAGGAAGAAGAACCAGCCCCAGTCGATGCTGTCGAGGAAACCGTCAACGCCACCTTCGTTTTCGTAGTTGCGGATCGCTTCCCATTCCTTGGCACCGGCGAACAGCCGTGTGGTGACGGTTGCAGTTTCGCCAGCGGCAACGGTTTCAATCGGCATCACAGCCTCGGCCTGATAAAGGTCGCGGCTGTCGAAATATTTGGAGGTAGAGCGGAAAGGCGATGCCTGATCAGGGATCAGCGTCGTCATCCAGTAGTGGTCGGTATAGCCGATCCAGCCCGATGTCTGCACATCCAGTCGCTCTGCCTGTGTGCGCTCGCGGGGGTCGATCTCATAGTCGCTGATGTCGCTGTAGCCGGTCTCTTCCAGCTCACCATCCGTCATCCGCACAAGCCCCTCGTGCAGGATGAAGAAGTTCTTCAGATCATCAGGCAGACCCTGCCGGCGCAACAGACCGTAGGGCCGGGCGGCAACGCTGCCCGTGCCGAGGTTTTCGACGGTCTGGGTGAAGGTGAACATGAAAGCGTCATCAACCGCGATCTCTGTGCGGAAGACCTGACCGGCACCATTGTCCCATGCAAGTGTGACCGGGCTGTCGGGCGTCAGCACATCACCGCTTTCCAGCGACCAGAGCGTATCCGGGCCGGGCACTGCGGCGGCATCCAGACCTTCGGTCGCTGTCCAGCCGAAGGTGGCGAAATAGGCGTTGCGTTCACCCACAGGCCGCAGCAGCCGGACGACATCTGCGTCATCTTCTGTGGTTTCACGGTATTGCGTCAGGGCCAGATCGTCGATCCGCCCACCCAGCAAGGAGATGGAGCCGCTGAATTCCGGGGTCTGGATGTTGATCCGCGGGGCATCCTGCGGGGTGTCAGGTGCCTCTGCGGGCGTTGTGGCATCAGATGCGACCGGATCAGCCGCTGGCAGCGACGGGTCTTCTGCCACTGTGCTGATCTCTGCGGAGGGATCAGGCGCGATGTCTTCAGGTGCAAAGAACGTCGTCCAGACAAAGATGACGGCAAAGCTCAACACCGTTGCCAGGATCAGATTTCTATTCTGCTCGTCCATCCGAAAACCGCCCATCGTCCCAAGAAAACCTCGGGGTGGTTCAACCTGTCAGGGGGGGAAAGGTCAAGCCAAATTCATGAAAAACAGGCGTATTGGGGCAGTTCGCCGCGCAGGGCGCAGGGATACCTAGTTCTTTTTGTCCAGGTGGCGGCGGCGCACATTCTCAAACACGCGCTGCAGGCGTTGGTCGGTTTCTGTCAGTTTCGCGATCATGGCAGCAAATGATGCCTCATCCTGCCCATAAAACGCATGGGCTGCCTCGTCGGGTGTCATTGAATGCGATGCTGACTTCATAACGATCTCACCTTCCAACTGATATGTCTTCGCAATAGCGGGACATTTGGGTCAAATTGAGGCCTCAATGCGGCCGGTTCAAATGCATTATTCAAATCACTCTTCAGGGTAAAATTCCCTATAGTTACCTTAACAGAAGCCGAGCGCACACGCCTGTTGAGTCGCTGCGTCTTGACCAATACGTAACCTCTATATTCAACCGTGTTGCGCGGGTGGATACAAGGGTGAACTTTTTTCATTACTAACAAGCGGTTAACAACGTTGCGCAACTAGAGATTGTTTCCCGAGAGGTTACAATCTATCTCTGAGGCCGTACCAGAGCATGGCAAGAACCAGCAGCGGACTACGCAACGCGGCCCCGCCGGGGAAGGGGGATTTGGGGATGTTGGCCATTACGTCAAACCGCTCTGCCTGACCGGAAATCGCCTCTGCCGCCAACTGGCCCGAAAGGGTCCCCAAGGCGACGCCAGCGCCGGAATATCCCGACATCGACAGTATATTTCCGGTCAACCGCGCGAAATGCGGCAGACGGTTCATCGTGATGGCCAGCGTGCCGCCCCACGCATGGTCAATCGGGACATCTGCCAGTTGCGGAAAAATTTGCGCCAGGGGTTTGCGCACGTTGCCTGCAATATCGCGGGGAAAGCGATAACCATAGCTTTCCGTGCCACCAAACAGCAGCCGGTGATCATCTGAAAAGCGAAAGTAGTTCACCACAAACTTGCTGTCTGCAACGGCATAGTTGTGGCGAATAACCTCTTCCTGCTCAGACGGCGTCATCGGCGCAGTGGCGACCACGTAGTTGTTAATCGGCATGACATGCCGCGCCACATCCGGTTGCAGGTCGCCCAGATAGCCGTTGCAGCCCAACACGACATAGCGCGCGGTGACGCGGGCCTGATCGGTGCTGACGATGGCCGGGTCGGCTGATGCAATCGCGGTGACCTTGCTTTGCTCAAAGAGCCGCGCACCGGCACCCATTGCCAAGCGGGCCAGCCCCAGCGCCAGCTGCAGCGGGTCGACATGGCCCGACCCCATATCCAGCACGCCACCATGATAGGCCGGTGAATTCACCAGATCGCGGCACTCTTCTGGCGAAAGCACACTGATCTTGTCATAGCCATATTTGCCCTGCAGCAAATCGACATAGGCTGCGTTGTGTGTGTGGTCGCGCTTGCGATGCACCGTATGGATGATGCCGTCGTGAAAGGCGGTATGCACCGCATCCATGGCGCAGAGTTCACGCACCAGCCCGACAGCCTGTGCGCCAATCTCCCAAAGCTGGCGGGCGTGTGCATCGCCCAGCATCGCCTCAAGCGCGTCCTGTTCAACACGCTGGCCCATGCTGACCTGCCCGCCATTGCGGCCTGATGCGCCAAAGCCAAGGCGCTGGGCCTCCAGCAACACCACATCATAGCCGCGCTGGGCCAGATGGTAGGCGGTCGACAGGCCGGTGAAGCCCCCGCCGACGACACAGACATCGCAGGTCAGATCGCCCTTTGCCGGCGCAAGCCGGTCAAGGTGATCTGCTGCCGCAGCATAGTAAGAGGGCGGGTATTCCCCGGCCCGGTCATTGGCTGTCAAAAGGTCCATTGGCCTCAGGCCGGGTGCAGCATGTCATGGGCCTGCAGATGGGCGTAGCATTCGTCCAGCGATGTGCGCGCCCGCGCGATCAGAATGTCGATCTCATCCGTCGTGATGGTCAGCGGGGGGGAGATGATCATCCGGTCGCCAACGCTGCGCATGATCACATTATTGGCAAAGCACCTGTCGCGGCAGATGAAGCCGACGGTGCCGGGATCCTTGAACGCCGCGCGCGTCGCCTTGTCGGGTGTCAGCGCGATAGAGGCCATCATGCCGACAATCTTGGCCTCACCGACAAGTGGGTGATCGGCCAAGGCCTCCCACTTTTCTTTCAGATAGGGGGCGGTCACGTCGCGGACGGTATCGACGATCTGTTCCTCTTCCAGAATCCGCAGGTTTTCCAGTGCCACGGCACAGGCCACAGGATGACCGGAATAAGTGTAGCCGTGGTTGAATTCGGTATCGCGCAGGACCTCCGCGACCCCGCCTGACACAATCGACCCGCCGATCGGAATGTAACCAGAGCTGAGGCCCTTGGCGACGGTCATGATGTCTGGGCGGATGCCAACGGTTTGTGATCCAAACCAGTTGCCCGTCCGGCCAAAGCCGCAAATCACCTCATCCGCGATCAAGAGGATGCCATATTTGTCGACAATGCGCTGGATT
>JAHDGO010000126.1 GCA_020627605.1 Yoonia sp. | reverse complement strand
GGCGCCGCAGCAATTCAAGCAGCTGATCATGGTCTCGGGCTTTGACAAGTATTTCCAGATCGCGCCCTGTTTCCGCGACGAAGACCCGCGCGCCGACCGCTCTCCCACGGATTTCTACCAGCTGGACATGGAGATGTCCTTTGTCGAGCAGCAGGATGTCTTTGACACGATCCAGCCGGTGATTGCCGGTGTGTTCGAGGAATTCGGCGGCGGCCGCAAGGTTGACCAGTCGTGGGAGCAGATCAGCTATCGCGATGCTGCCCTGTGGTATGGCACCGACAAGCCAGACCTGCGCAACCCGATCAAGATGCAGGTCGTGTCAGAGCATTTTGCAGGGTCAGGCTTTGCCATTTTCGCCAAGCTGCTGGAGCAGGACGGCACCGAGGTGCGCGCCATTCCAGCCCCCACAGGCGGGTCGCGCAAGTTCTGCGACCGCATGAATGCCTTTGCCCAGAAGGAAGGTTTGCCCGGCATGGGCTATATCTTCTGGCGCGAAAAGACGGCAGATGCCGTGGCGCAGGAACTGGGCATTTCGGTGAAAGAGGCGCAGGCCAAGCTGAAATCAGGCGAAGTGGAAGGCGGCATGGAAGCCGCCGGTCCGCTGGCCAAGAACATCGGCCCCGAGCGCACAGAGGCGATCCGCCAGCAGTTGGGTCTGGGTCTGGGCGATGCGGCGTTTTTCCTGGGCGGCAAACCCAAGGCGTTTGAAGGCGTCGCAGGCAAGGCACGCACCGTCATCGGGGATGAGCTGGGCCTGACCGATACTGACCGTTTTGCCTTTGCCTGGATCGTTGATTTCCCGATCTACGAAAAGGATGAAGAGACCGGCAAGATCGACTTTGAGCATAACCCGTTTTCCATGCCGCAGGGCGGGATGGACGCGCTGCAGGGTGATCCGCTGGATGTGCTGGGCTATCAGTATGACCTGGCCTGCAACGGTTATGAACTGGTGTCGGGGGCCATCCGGAACCACCGGCCAGAGATCATGTTCAAGGCGTTTGAGATCGCAGGCTATGGCGAGGATGAGGTGCGCAAGCGCTTTGGCGGGATGGTCAACGCGTTTCAATATGGCGCGCCGCCCCACGGTGGGTGTGCGGCGGGCATTGACCGCATCGTGATGCTTTTGGCCGATGCCACGAACATCCGCGAGGTCATCATGTTCCCGATGAACCAACGTGCCGAAGACCTGATGATGGGCGCCCCAAGCGAGCCGATGAACGAGCAGCTGCGCGAGCTGCGCCTGCGCGTGCTGCCGCCGGAAAGCTGATCCTAGATCCGCTGCACTTTGGCCAGACGGTCATGTACCAGATCGGATAGCGCCGCGATGCGCCCTTTGGGGTAGTGCCCTGTGCGGCGCAGCCGCGCGATTTCGGTTGCCGCCTTGCCAAGGGCCACATCATGCGCGCTGTAGGCCACGCCGGTCAGAAATTGCGTCGCATAGTTCAGCCTGTCTGGCGAGGCGTCGCCATTCAGCAGGCGCGCAATATGGGTCAGGTCATCGCGTAGCGCCAGCTGATCCGGCACGATGGTTTCGTCGCTGACGGTGCGGGGTGCGGGTGGCTGTCTGTCAGGGGGCAGGTGACGCAGGATCGCCTCTTGAAACTGGCTCAGCCCGTCGAGGGGTTTTTCCAGAAATCCGTTTGCACCGGCGCGCATCACCTCTGCCCCCGCGGTGGCATCGCCGCTGGTGCCAAGGATCACCTCCAGCCGGGGGGATGCATTGGCCAGCGCCCGGATCAGGCCAATGCCGGACCCGTCAGGCAGACCCACATCAACCAGCGCCACGGTGGGCCGGTAAACCATCAGGTGCCGCCGCGCGTTTTCCAGACTGTCCGCCCGCCTGATCCGCGCGCCAGAGCGTTGGCACATCATGCGCACCGCCTCGCTGGCGAAACGGCTGTCTTCCACGATCAGGACGGTGACGCCCAACAGCGGGCGGCGTGCGGTTGGCGCTGGGCCACGCATGAGGTCTGGCAGGCTGTCCATGGCGAATCGTCCTTTGTTGGGATCAGGCCCTCAGTAGGGCGCAGAGGCATGAACGCGGCGTTAAGCCTGCACACCGTTGCCACTGTGTCGCACCCAAGCCATAGTGCACGCAAAAGGAGAATTGCCATGATCGGTCGCCTGAACCATGTTGCCATTGCTGTCCCCGATCTGGACGCGGCCAGCGCACAATACCGCACAATGCTGGGGGCCGATGTGGGCGCACCGCAGGATGAACCCGACCATGGCGTGACGGTGGTTTTCATCACATTGCCCAACACCAAGATCGAGCTGCTTTATCCTTTGGGAGAGAACTGTCCGATCCAGGGGTTTCTGGACAAGAATCCGTCAGGCGGCATCCACCATGTCTGCTATGAGGTCGATGATATCCTTGCCGCCCGCGACCATTTGCTGACCGAAGGTGCCCGTGTTCTGGGCGGGGGTGAGCCGAAGATTGGCGCACATGGCAAGCCTGTCTTGTTCCTGCATCCCAAGGACTTCAACGGGTGTCTGGTGGAACTGGAACAGGTCTAGCACCGCAGTTTCGGCCAAGGCCCGCCGCTTGACGCAAGAACAGGCTTGGGGCTGCCGCGATAATCGCTTAAACTTTCATCAACGCGGCAATGTGCAATCCCCAGGGTTGCAGAAGCGGGATTGCATTTTGCCAGCCTCTTCAGCTGCTTGACCACTCCTACACGACCGCTATGTTTTGTCCTCGGAGGGAGGCACACATGGAAGATTTTGGTGTTTCCGAACACGATTATTCGTCGCTGGATACCTGCGATCTGGAACCGATCCATACACCGGGCCGGATTCAGCCGTTTGGTGCCATGCTGGCCGGTCCTGCTGACCTGTCCAATATCGCCTATTGCAGTGCCAACTTAGAAACCGTGCTTGGCATTGCGCCGGCAAAGGCGCTGGGCAAGCCGTTTCGCGATCTGATCGGCGACCAACTGGCCCATGACGTGCGCAATTTGGCCAGTGTCTCGACCGCGCGCACCCAGCGCGAACGCGTCGGCACCTATGAGGTCGCAGGCCAGCGGTTTGAAGTTTATCTGCATGTGAACCCGCAGTCGCAGGCCGTGGTGGAGTTTGAGGATTTCGTGAACGAGGGGCATATGACCTCGCACGCGCCAATCGACGACATGCGCAAATATCTGGCCGCTGCCAGCGCGCGCGAAACGATCGAGCAGATGCTGGAGATCAGCGTCGCCGGTCTGGGCGCGTTGACCGGTTTCGACCGGGTCATGGCCTACCGGTATGAGCTTAACGGTGATGGCGAGGTTGTCGCCGAAACCCGCAACACGACAACCGACAGCCTGCTTGGGCTGCGCTATCCTGCGTGGGACGTGCCCGAACAGGCCCGCGCCCTGCAGGTCAGAAACCCGCTGCGGATGCTGGTTGATGTGCATCAAACGCCGATCCCGATCCTGGCTGACAAGGATGACAGTCCGCCACTGGATATGGCGCTGGCGCATCTGCGGGGCATCTCGCCCATCCATGTGGAGTATCTTGCCAATATGGGCGTGGGTGCCACGCTGACCGTGGGTCTGGTTGTCGACGGGCGGCTTTGGGGCATGTTCGCCTGCCACCATAAGACCCCGCGCCTGATCCGGTCTGACGTGCGCATCGCGGTTGAGTTGTTCGGCCAGATGATTTCGCTGCTGATCAAGCAACGCATCGACATCATGGATACCAAACGCCGCCACAAGGCCGCCGAGGCGCGTGAGCGTATTCTGGCAGAGACCGAGGCGACCACCGATTTCCTGCATTCGTTCCAGTCGCTGGCCCCGATCCTTGGCGATGTGATTGCCTGTGACGGGTTGGTTGTGACCTATGAGGGCAAAACGCTGACCTATGGCAGCACCCCCAGCCACGACGCGATTGCGGCGATCTGTAAACATGACCCTGACGAAGAAGACGTGCTTTTGGCCATCGACAATCTGCGCGCCCACAAGCTGATCGGTGATGAGGACCTTGGCCATAGCGCCGGTGTGCTGATGATCAGGGCCACCGCAGCCTACCCGATGCAGATGCTGATTTTCCGTGATGAGAAGCTTCGCAACCTCAATTGGGCTGGCAAACCTGAAAAGCAGATGGCAAGTGGCCCGCTGGGCCCGCGTATCACGCCGCGCGGGTCATTTGACGCCTATGTCGAGCAGCAAAAAGATTTTGCGCCAGAGTGGGTGGATGCCGATATGGCTGCTGCGCGCGAAATTCAGATATTGCTGACCCAGATTTCCGCGAAAAGCGAACGTGTGCAGCTGATGCGCCATCAGGATATGGTCACCCATCAGCGCCAGCAGGACCTGATGATCGCCGAGCTGAACCACCGGGTGAAGAAAGCCTCTGCCGCGTCGTTGGAAAGCTATGCGCAGGCATTGGAACAACGTATTTCGGCCCTGTCTGCGGCGCATGATCTGGCCGTATCCAATACGATGAAGGGTGTCTCTCTCAAAGGCCTGCTGGAGACAGAGCTTGGCCCCTATCTGGGGGCTGAACAGGCGCAGGTGATTATGGCCGGGCCGGTTGTGGGTCTGCGTGCTGACGTCGCGCCGATCATTGCCCTTGTCATGCATGAAATCGTGTCGAATGCTGTCAAATACGGGGCGCTCTCCGTGCCTGATGGCGTGGTGCGCGCCCAGTGGTCAGTGAAGGACGATCAGTTGCAGTTCAACTGGACTGAAATTGGCGGCCCCGCGGTGGAAGAGCCGACACGCCATGGCTTTGGCCGCTCGCTGATTGAAAAAGCTATTCCATACGAATTTGACGGCGGAGCGGAGATCACCTTTGCGCCCGGTGGCGTCAAATTCTCTTTTACATTGCCGCAAGAAAACCTTGTGGACCTCGAAAGTGAGGCACCAGTAAAGCTGGTTGGCAGCGTCGGCGTGATCGAAAAGGCCGCCAACGACAAATCCGCCTTGTTGATCGAGGATAATGTCGTTCTGGCCATGGATATGGTGGAAAGCCTGTCCCGGTTGGGCACCACGAAGGTTGAGACCGCATCCAGCATTGAATCGGGTCTGAAATTGATAGAGCGGGGCGGTTTCGACTTTGCCGTCCTCGACATGAACCTGCGCGGCACCGTGTCCTTTGCGCTGGCGCAAAGCCTGCGTGACAAGGGGATTCCGTTTATTTTCGTCACTGGTTACGGATCGTCGATTGAATTGCCCGACGATTTGCGCAGCATCCCGATTTTGACCAAGCCCGTGGATGAGGGGACATTGTCGCGCACTATCGAAAAGCTGTTCAAATCGTGACAGCGGCGGCCGCAGACTTTCGCTGGGTATTGCGCCGCGAGACAGCATCGGCACATCAGGCGCTGGACGACATGGTCAGCACGCTTGATCTGGGCGTCGTCCCCGATCTTGCGCGGTTCTTCGGGATGCATCTGGCCGCATTCCGCGCCATGGGGCGTCAGTCGTCTGACCCGCGTCTGGCAGATATGATTGTCGCCCTGAACGCTGATCTTGCTGCGCTGGGGGCGGATGCCCCCGTGCCTGATCTGGATCTTGAGGCGGTTCAGCCTTTGGCCGTTGACTATATTCTGGCAGGCTCTCGCATGGGCACGAAGGTGCTGCGCAAACGATGGGCGGCGTCCAGTGTCGCACAGGTCAGAGCCGCGCGCGCCTATTTCACGCTTGCACCTGACGCGGGGGAGTGGGCCAGCACATGCAACACCCTCGCCGGGATCGCCACGCAAAGTGCCATGGCGCGCCAGATTATCGCCGACAGCATCGCCCTTTTTGACCTCTTCGCCGAAAGCTATGCACGCACAGCACCCGCCACGGTGTGACGAAACTGCGCAGCGGATGGTGCTCTCTGGGCTTGCTCTGACGACTGATCAGCGTATCTGTGCAGCAGACCACCAAAAGGACACACTATGGGCCCCGTATCCGCCATCGTCTTGTTTGACATCATCTGGACGCTTGTTTTCTTCATCGTCGCTGCGTCTGGAAAACCAGGGTGAGGCCGGAGAGATCGTGCCGGGCACCCATGCATCCTCGCCAGCGAATTTCAGCTTCAAGCGCAAGGCCAAGATCACGACGTTCTGGGCCCTGCCGATCTGGCTGGTGATCGCGGGGATCATCCTGACGGGGGCCATCACCGTGCGCGATTTCGACTGGTTTGAACGGATGTCGACGCCAGAGATCAGC
>JAHDGO010000125.1 GCA_020627605.1 Yoonia sp. | reverse complement strand
TCTTGTCTGTCACGGCAGAGCGGTAGAGCACCTGCACCGCGCATTCGTCCTCGATCCAGATCGACTGATCGATATAGAAAAACCGCGCGTCCCAGCCGACAGCCTTGCTGACGATGCGGAATTTCACGAAGGGTTTGATCCGGCGGCGGTAGCGGACCGAACAGCCCGCCATGGTCAGCCCCCAGCGATTGCGCGTCAGCGCCGCGATCAGCCCGACCCGCGTGGCAAGCCCCGTCCGCCCGATATCAAGGATCGACAGGATGCGGCCATTGTTCATCTCCATGTATTGGTCGATGTCCTGTGGCCAGCAGCGGTGGTGCGACACATGTGTGCCCAGCGGCTCTAGCGGCGGCAGTCTGCGCGCGCGCAGGAATTCCTTAATGACACGGACGATAGGGTACATGGCGGCGGTCCTTCTCTTGCGAAAGAGATGTGACCGCTTGACGCGAACGTCAACTTTGACCTTACGGCAAGCAAACACTTGCCGGGCTGATGCCAAATGCTTAGGTGCAGTGAAACCAACAGAGAGTCTGCGAACCGATGCTTACCATTCTGCAAGTCCTGCTTTTGATCCTTGGCGTTGTCCGTTTTTTCGTCATCGCCCATTTCATCATGAGCTGGCTGATCCGCTTTGACGTGCTCAACATCCGGCAAGAGTTCGTTGGCCAGGTCTGGTACGGGCTGGAGCGGATCCTGCAACCGATCTACAGCCGTGTGCGCCGTTTCATGCCGGACCTTGGCGGGATCGACCTGTCGCCCATCGTGGTGCTGGTCGGGATCGAGATTTTGCGCATCTTCCTGATCAACAACATGATGTCATTCGCCTGATCCGACCTTGCCGAAATGGGGTGTGATCCGCGCAAGAGCTTGCACCCCTGACCGATTTCCTGAAAACTGAACGTCAATAGGGGCTGCGCGCGGCGGAATGCCTGCGCGAACAAAGGATATCGACATGGGAATTTTCGCACTCAGCAAGAAAAGCATCGCCGTTGTGCTGTCCGCACAACTGGTTCTGGCCACGCAGGCCGTGACATTTGCACAGGCCGACATGCTGGGCACAGAAGCCGCGATCAACAAATACGCTGCCTTCGACAACCGCGCCGCCCTGCAAGAGGCGCTGAACCGGGACGAGGTGCAGGCAGAGATGATCGCCATGGGCGTTGATCCGGCAGAGGCTGCGGCACGTCTGGACGCGCTGACCGATGTCGAGGTCGCATCCATCCTGACCCAGATGGAGAATGACAGCGCCGGTGCAGATATCGTGGGCACGCTTTTCACCATCTTCGTGATCCTGCTGGTGACTGATCTGTTGTGCTTTACGCGGGTCTTCAACTTTACCCGCTGCGTGCGCTGATCCCGGCGTGATCCGCCGTCTGTGTCTGCTGCTGGCCTGTGCGTGGCTGGCGGCCTGCGCAGCACCGTTTGACCCTGACGCCCAGCTGTCGGTTGATGTGCCGACACGCGCCGCCGTGGCGGATGTGCCCCTGATTCAGCAGGCTGATTTCTTTTGCGGTCCGGCCTCGATCGCGATGGTCATGCAATGGGCGGGTGCCGATGTCAGTCAGGCCGATGTTGCCGCCTTGGCCTTCAATCCGGGGGCAGAGGGCACCTATCTGGCCGACATGATCGGGGCCAGCCGTCGCCTTGGCCAACTGGCCGTCGAAATCGACAGCTATGACCAACTGCTGGCAGAGGTTGCTGCAGGCCATCCTGTGATTGTTTTTCAGAACCTTGGCCTGGGTGTCTTGCCGGTCTGGCATTACGGCGTCGTCACCAGCTATGACATTGCAGCGGATGAGGTGCGCCTGAATTCCGGCCAGCGCGATCAGATGGTGATGCCATTCGCCACCTTCACCCGGACATGGGCGCGGGGGGATTACTGGGGTCTGGTCGTCCTGCCGCCAGACCAATTGCCCGCCAGCGTGCCAGAGGCAGAGGTGCTGCGCGCCGCCGCGGCACTGGAACGCGTTGATCAATTCGCGGCCGCTGCAACGCTTTATCAGACGGGGGCCGCGCGCTGGCCTGACAACTGGCTCTGGCCCTTTGGCCTTGGCAATGCCCGCTATGCCATGGGTGATCTGCGCGGTGCGCGATCTGCCTTGTTGCAGGCCCGCCGTCTGGGCCCTGATATACCAGAGGTGCGCGCCAATCTGGCCACGGTGACAGCCGCGCTGGCGCGCTGAGCGCCGGCAATGCGAAACCGCTGATCCGCATCGGAAACGCGCCATGGCGCAAATGCTGCCCTGCCTGTCGCCAACAGCCTTTCGGCAAATCTGCGCAAATGGTCTAGTCTGGCCAGACACACGGGGGAGAATCCGTCATGGCCGACCGCATCACATTCACGCTGGACGGGGAAACCGTCACCGCCGCCCCCGGTGAAACCATCTGGGAGGTCGCCAACGGACGCGGCCTTGTGATCCCGCATCTGTGCCACAAGCCTGCACCCGGCTACCGGTCTGACGGCAACTGCCGGGCCTGCATGGTCGCGATTGAAGGCGAGCGGACGCTTGCCGCCTCCTGCATCCGCGAACCCAGTGACGGCATGGTCGTCACCACCGATCAGCCGCGCGAAACACAGGCGCGCCGGATGGTCATGGAACTCTTGGTTGCTGACCAGCCCGCACAGGATGTGGCGCATGACCGCTCCAGCCATATGTGGGACATGGCCGGCGGCCAGACCGTCAGCGAAAGCCGCTTTCCCCCCAAAGACCCCGATCATATTCCGCTGCTTGATGACAGCCATGTGGCGATGTCGGTCAACCTTGATGCCTGCATTCAATGCGGCTTGTGCGTCCGCGCTTGCCGCGAGGTGCAGGTGAACGACGTGATCGGCATGGCGGGCCGGGGTGGGCAGGCTTATCCTGTCTTTGACTTCGATGACCCGATGGGGGCGTCATCCTGCGTGGCCTGTGGCGAATGCGTGCAGGCCTGCCCGACCGGGGCGCTGTTGCCTGCTACAGTCACGGATGAAAACCAGCAGGGCGATAGCAAGGATTACGACCGCGAGGTCGAAAGCGTCTGCCCCTTCTGTGGTGTCGGCTGTCAGGTCAGCCTGAAGATCAAGGACGACAAGGTCAAATTCGTCGAAGGCATCAACGGCCCCGCAAACGAGGGGCGGTTGTGCGTCAAAGGCCGCTTTGGCTTTGACTACATCCACCATGATCACCGGATCACCAAACCCCTGATCCGCCGCGACGATGCCCCCGCCAAAGGCCTGAACGTCGATCCCGGCAACTGGCAGCAGCATTTCCGCGAGGCCTCATGGGACGAGGCACTGGATGTCGCCGCAAATGGCCTGAAAGAGATCGGCGGCAAGGGGGTTGCTGGATTCGGCTCTGCCAAATGCACCAATGAAGAGGCGTATCTGTTTCAAAAGCTGATCCGCCAGGGCTTTGGCCATAACAACGTCGATCACTGCACGCGGCTTTGCCATGCGTCATCTGTCGCGGCGCTGATGGAAAATGTGGGTTCTGGCGCTGTGACAGCGACATTCAATGAGATCGAAAATGCCGATGTCGCCATCGTCATCGGTGCCAACCCGATTGAAAACCACCCCGTCGCGGCCACCTATTTCAAACAGTTCACCAAACGCGGCGGCAAGCTGATCGTGATGGACCCGCGCGGGCAGGCGCTGAGACGCTTTGCCTCGCATATGCTGCAATTCCGCCCCGGCGCGGATGTGTCCATGCTCAACGCGATCATGCATGTGATCGTCGAGGAAGAACTTTACGATCGCCAGTACATCGAAGCCTACACCGAAAACTGGGAAGCGGAAAAAGCACATCTGGCCGATTTCACGCCAGAGAAGATGGCGGCGATCTGCGGGATCGAGGCCGAGGTCTTGCGCGATGTGGCCCGCACCTTTGCTGGCGCCAAGGCCGCGATGATTTTCTGGGGCATGGGCATCAGCCAGCATATCCATGGCACCGACAACTCACGCTGTCTGATCAGTCTTGCACTGATGACAGGTCAGGTGGGCCGCCCCGGTGCCGGTCTGCACCCCTTGCGCGGACAGAACAATGTGCAGGGCGCATCTGATGCTGGCCTGATCCCGATGTTCCTGCCGGATTATCAGCCTGTGGGTGATGATGGCGTCCGGTCTGCCTTTCAAGAGATCTGGCAAGAGGGCACGATTGACCCCAACAAGGGGCTGACCGTCACCGAAATTCTGGATGCCGTCCATGCAGGTGACATCCACGGGATGTATATCCTTGGCGAAAACCCCGCCATGTCAGACCCTGATGTGGAACATGCCCGCGACGCGCTGGCCAAGCTGAAACATCTGGTAGTGCAGGACATCTTTATCACCGAAACAGCGAACTATGCCGATGTGATCCTGCCAGCCTCTGCCTTTGCCGAAAAATCCGGAACGGTCACGAACACCAACCGGCAGGTTCAGATGGGCCGCCCCGCGGTGCCGCCACCCGGTGACGCGAAAGAGGATTGGTGGATCACGGTAGAGCTTGCCAAACGGCTCGGCCTCAATTGGTCCTACACCCACCCGTCAGAGGTGTTTGCCGAAATGGCGAAGTCGATGAAATCGCTGGCCAACATCACTTGGCACCGTCTGGAGACCGAGAACGCCGTCACCTACCCGTCGTTGTCGCCAGAGGACCCCGGCCAGCCCATCGTCTTTGGCGACGGCTTCCCCCGTGAAAACGGCCGGGCGAAGTTTACCCCCGCCAGCGTGATCCCACCGGATGAGGCGCCAGATGCCGACTACCCGATGATCATGACAACGGGACGGCAGCTGGAACACTGGCACACCGGGTCAATGACGCGCCGGTCCAAGGTGCTTGACGCGGTAGAGCCCGAGGCGAACTGCTCTCTCCACCCCGCGACCTTGCGCAAACTGGGCGTGGAGCCCGGCGGCATGGTCACCCTGTCGACGCGGCGTGGCAGCATCACGATCATGGCGCGGGCCGACCGGGCTGTGTCGCCTGATATGGTCTTTGTGCCTTTCGCCTATGTCGAGGCCGCAGCCAATGTGCTGACCAATCCGGCTGTCGATCCTTATGGCAAGATCCCGGAATTCAAATTCGCCGCCGTGCGGGTGGAAAAGGCGGAATCCAGCGTTGCGGCAGAGTGATCTGTGCCGCGTCTACCCCCGGTTTAGGCCGCGCTATTGAATAGCATGGCCGCAAGCGCCTAGCTTTCCCGGAACAGGGGCGCGCCCAATGCGTTGCCTTTGTGATGAATATCAAAGGAGAGCCGCCATGCGCCAACTGACCCTTATCGCAGCCCTGTCTGCCTTGGCCCTGCCTGCAATGGCCGACGATGCCGCCCTTTTGCTGGGGGTATCCCGCTATGAGGATTTCCGCCGGGTCAGCAACGGACTTGACGTGGTGCAGGCCGCCGGTGATCTGCGCGACGCTGGCTATCAGGTCAACGCCCTGTCCAACGGCACAGCGGCAGACATGATGGCGGTGCTTGACCGCTTTGCCGCCCAGGCGACAGAGGCTGACCGTCTGGTTGTTGGTCTGTCGGGGCGGTTTGCCACCGATGGCACACGCACCTGGATGCTGGCCGAAGATGCAGATGAACCCACCCCGTTTGGGCTGGATGACGCAATCTCGGTTGATATGCTGTTGCAGGTCATGGCCAATACGCCGGGGCAATCGGTGCTGGTACTGGCCTATGACGAGGATGATGACACTGGCTATGACGCTTACCTGCGCGCTGGGCTGGGTCAGATGGATATCCCGCAGGGTGTCACGGTCATCACCGGCGGCCCCCGCAACGCCGACGAGGTGATCAGCGATGCGATCACCGCACCGGGTGGCAACGTCATGGCCTATGTCCGCAGCGCGCGCGGTTTGCAGGCCAGTGGCTACGTGCCGCAAAGCCTGATCATGCAGACAGATGCGGCCGCACCAGCAGCACCCCTGCCGCAGGTTGATCCCAGCCTGCGCGCCTGGAACGACGCGCAAGAGGCCAACAGCGCCGACGGCTATCGCAGTTTCATCTTTGACTACCCCGCCAGCCCATACGCCGCCGAGGCGCGTCGCCGACTGGATGAGATAGAGCGTGATCCGGTCCGCATTGCCGAGGCGGAAGAGGATGCACTGAACCTGACCCGCAACCAGCGGCGCGATATCCAGCGCGACCTAAGCCTTTTGGATTTCAACACACGCGGCGTCGACGGCATCTTTGGCCCCGGCACC
>JAHDGO010000124.1:255-6218 GCA_020627605.1 Yoonia sp. | reverse complement strand
TTTGCCGTAGTAGAGGCCGACCACATGTTCGGCCTGCGCAAAGAACAGCCAGCGCAGGGTCAGCACACCGGCGATATGGCTCAGCACTGCCAGCGCCGCAAAGACGTGATTGAACGGCAAAAGCAACAGCACGACAGGCAGCACAAAGGCCAGCCCGATGGTGATGATCCGCAGGGTCTGCGCATGTTTGCGCCCGACCTGATGGATGAACTCGCGCATCAGATAATTGGTGCCTGTATGCGGCGGCTCAAACGCGCGCACGGTGCCGATGCCGCCGAGACCGGTGGCTGTGGCCATGGTCGTGCCAGAGGCCTTGAACCTTGTGTCACCCGTGGCCCATGCAAACATCTGCAGGATACCGCCTGCGATCAGCAGCACCGCTGCAATCCTGATCTGGCCTGACAATAGCGCACCACCGCCCACAGACAGCAACAGATACATCGCCGGTGTCGTCCAGTGCCGCCAGCGGGGCACAGTTTTCATCTGGGTGTAGATCATCGAGGTCGTGAACACGACGCCAAGCGAGGCAAGCCCGCCGATGAACCCGATCAGACCCAGCCGTGTCCCGGCAAAGACCAGACCGGCCCCATAAATCGCCATGACAACCAAGGCAAAGACGGCACAAACCCCTTCACGGCTCAGCCAGCTGGTTTTCCACTGGCTGAACGCCTTGATCGCCCGTTCCGGGTGGCCAAGGTGAAAGGTAGAGGCGATCAGCCCGCCAACAGCCAAGATATAGGCAATGGCAAACCAGATGAAGGCCCCCATGCCCGTGGGCACCAGCGCGCCCATGCCCAGCCAGAACAGCAGGCCAAAGCCCAGACCGGAGAATGTGTTGAAGATGATAACGGAACTTGCGGGATGCATTACTTGGCACCTCCTGGCAGGGATGAAAGGGCTTTGTCCAACCAGCCGACGAAGCCTTTGCCGTCGCTGGCCACAGGCTCCAGATAGGGGGCGAGGATGTCAAACTCCGGCACTACGTCCTTTGGGCGTGGCGGCAGATATTTGTTGACCGGCTTGGTGCCCTGTTCGGGCATCAGGTCCATGCCGCCGCGCTCGGCCACCAACTGGCTGACATCGCTGTCGGGATCGCCCAGATCACCGAAATGCCGCGCGCCTGCCGGGCAGGTGCGCACGCAGGCAGGCTGGCGGTCTTCTTCCGGCAGGTTTTCGTTATAGATCCGGTCGACGCAAAGGGTGCATTTTTTCATCACCCCTTCCTTGGCATCCAGCTCGCGGGCCCCATAAGGGCAGGCCCAGGCGCAAAGCCCGCAACCGATACAGTCACTTTCATTGACCAGCACGATCCCGTCCTCGGCCCGTTTGTAGCTGGCGCCGGTGGGGCAGACGGTCACGCAGGGCGCGTCTTCGCAATGCAGGCAGGATTTGGGGACGTGGATCAGCTGGGCCGGGCCGGTTTCCGGCTGCACCTCGTAAGAGTGCACCCGGTTGAGGAAGGTGCCCGATGGGTCCGCCCCATATGCGTTCTGGTCGGACAGAGGCGCGCCGTAGTTTTCGGTGTTCCAGCCTTTGCAGGAGATCACGCAGGCATGACAGCCCACGCAGGTGTCCAGATCAATGACAAGGCCAAGCTTCTTGGCGGATGGCGGGGGAAGTTGGGTCATGCGATGGCCCTTTCGAATGGGGTCGGGGTAATTAGATTCGTGCGTTGCTCAGCGTCCCACGTGGCGATGTACCAAATGAAACTGCCAAGGGTCAGCGCAACGAAGGCGGCGATCAGGAGGAGGACTTGGCGGTTGCTCATTCGCCCACCTTCCAGCCAAGCTCTTTGGGCCCTTTCCCGACAGGTGACTTGATCGGCGGCAGCACCGGCTGCGCCTCATTTGGGACGGCTGATTTCTCGATCTTTACGCGCAGGTCAAACCATGCGGCCTGTCCTGTCACCGGGTCAGAGTTCGCCCAGCGCAGCCCGTCGCCCCGTGGCGGCAGCAACTCGTGGATCAGATGGTTCAGCAGGAACCCTTTGGTCGCCTCTGGCGCGCCTTCGTCGAGCGCCCATGCGCCCTTGCGCTTGCCGATGGCGTTCCATGTCCAGACGGTGTTTTCGTTGAGCGAAGCCTGATGTGCCACAGGCACCACGATGGACCCATGTGCCGATGTCACCTTGGCCCAGTCGCCATCCTGAAAACCATTGGCCTCCCAGATCTTGGTGGGCACGTAGAGGGGGTTGTGCCCGTGGATCTGGCGCAGCCACGCGTTTTGCGTGCCCCATGAATGATACATGGCCATGGGCCGCTGTGTCAGCGCATGGACTGGGAATTCTGCCGGGTCGACATGGCCATCCTCGAAGGGCGCATACCAGATCGGCAGCGGGTCCATGGTGGCCTTGATCTGGCCGCGCAGACGGTCTGGTGGCTGGCGGGTGCCGATGCCTTCGGCGGCGGCCTGAAACTTGCGCAGCGGTTCCACATAAAGCTGGAAGATGTAAGGCTGAACCGCGTCGTAAAAGCCCATCTTCACCGCCCAGTCCTGATAGTCATTGCTGAAGGGTTTGTAGTAGGCCGCGTTCTCGGGGACATGTTCGATCCAGAAGCCGCCATTTTCGATATAGCGGTTGATCTGATTGGGGTTTGCTTCACCCCGGCCATGTTCATCGCCGTTACCCCGAAAACCGGCCAGTGGGCCGACGCCGGGGCGGCGGATGTGGTTGGTGATGTAATCGGCGTAGTCCTGATATTTCTGGCTGCCGTCCTCATTCACGAAACCGGGCATGCCGAGACGCGCACCCAGGTCACACAGCACCGACTGGAAGCCGCGCACGTCACGGTCAGGTTTCACCACCGGCCAGCGGATCGCATCGGCCACGCCATCAGCCTCGCAGATCGGGCGGTCCAGCAGGCTGATGCAGTCGTGGCGTTCCAGATAGGTGGTATCTGGCAGGATCAGGTCGGCATAGGCCACCATTTCAGATGAGTAGGCGTCTGAATAGATGATGCGCGGGATGACATAGTCGCCGTTTTCATCCTTGTCCGTCAGCATCTTCATCACGCCGCCAGAGTTCATGGAGGAGTTCCACGACATATTCGCCATATACATGAACAGCGTGTCGATCTTGTAGGGATCACCCGCATGCGCGTTAGAGATCACCATATGCATCAGCCC
Source organism: Yoonia sp. (assembly GCA_020627605.1). Taxonomy (GTDB): domain Bacteria; phylum Pseudomonadota; class Alphaproteobacteria; order Rhodobacterales; family Rhodobacteraceae; genus Yoonia. Next base: position 3,092 of record JAHDGO010000124.1, on the reverse strand, counting down.
ATGCGCCGACATCGGGTTGTCCCATGAATAGGCCTTGTCGATGCGTTTCGGGCTGCCGTCGTCATGCAACAGCAGGTCCTCTGGCCCTTGGGTATAGCCCAGATGCGGGCCATCAAGCGCGGCACCGGGTGTTACCTTGCCGTGTGGCTTGGGGTGCGCTGTCGCAGGCTTGGGATAGGGTGGTTTGAACCGCATCCCACCTGGGGTCTCCACCGCGCCAAGGATGATCTGCAGCGTATGCAGCGCACGGCAGGTCTGGAACCCGTTGGAATGGGCAGAGATGCCACGCATCGCGTGGAATGACACCGGGCGGCCCACCATCTTGTCGTGGGTCTTGCCGCGGAAGTCCGTCCAGGGGCGGTCAAGCGCGATTGCCTCGTCGAAGGCGACGCGGGCGAGATCAGCGGCAAGCGCGCGGATACGCTCTGCCGGGATGCCGCAGCGGTCGGCCACAGCCTCTGGCGCGTAGTCGTCTGACAGGTAGCGGTCTGCCATCAGGTGGAACACCGGACGGTGGGTCACACCCTTGGCGCGGTAGGTGGCCGACAGGTCAGGTTCCACCCCTTGGCCGTTCCATGGGGCCAATGCGCCGGTGTTACGGTCGATGACCTGTGGCTGGCCATCTGCATCGCGCAGGAACAGGCCAAATTGGTCAGACTTGGGGTCTTCGTTGATCAGGACAGAGGCGTTTGTGAACCGCGCCAGATAGTCCAGATCCACCTTGCCAGCCTTCATCAGGCAATGCACCAGCGCCAGAATGAACAGCCCATCGGTGCCCGGCGTGATCCCGACCCAGTCGTCTGCGACGGCGTTATAACCGGTGCGAATGGGGTTGACCCCGATCATCCGCGCGCCGCGCTTCTTGATCTTGCCGATGCCCATCTTGATGGGGTTGCTGTCGTGGTCTTCGGCCACGCCGAACAACATGAAGAGTTTGGTATGGTCCCAGTCAGGCTGGCCAAACTCCCAGAACGCGCCACCCATCGTATAGATGCCGGCCGCCGCCATATTGACCGAACAGAACCCGCCGTGGGCTGCGAAATTCGGGGTGCCGAACCCCTGCGCCCAGAACCCGGTAAAGCTTTGCGACTGATCGCGGCCTGTGAAGAATGCAAGCTTTTCCGGTGCCGTTTCGCGGATCGGTTTCAGCCAGCTTGTGGCCAGTTCCAGCGCCTCGTCCCATGAAATCTCTTCAAACTCGCCAGACCCGCGCTCGCCCACACGTTTCAGCGGCGCCCGCAGGCGCGATGGCGCGTTGTGCTGCATGATCCCGGCGCTGCCCTTGGCGCAAAGGACCCCCTGATTGACCGGGTGATCCTTGTTGCCTTCGATATAGGCAACCTTGCCGTCTTTCATATGCACGTTGATCCCGCAGCGGCAGGCGCACATGTAGCAGGTCGTCTTGCGCACCTCGTCAGAGACTTTCGGCGATGTATCCAGTTGTGGCTGATCCAAAGACATAAGCGAACCTTTCAGGCGATTTGCGTGCGGACAAGGGCGGCACCGGCCAATGCGCAAAGCAATGACAGGCAGAAGGGGCGATAGTAGGCGGCAAGGCGGGGCATGAACAGCATCTGGCCAAGGAATACGCCGATCATCGTCGGGATGGCGAGGCTGAGGCCACGGGCAACGGCAGTGCTGTCCATGACGCCGAACCACGCCAGCGTGACCAGCGAGGTGATGGAGCTCAGGAAAAGGAACAACACGAGCGCGGCGCGCATCTTGGCGGCTGCGGCGTTTTGCGACAGCACATAGATCGCGATCACCATGCCGCCGACGCTGGCCAGCCCGGTCACCACCCCGGCGGTAAAGCCCGACCCGTAAAGGCCGGGCCGTGTCGCCAGAAACGGCAGTCTGATCTTGGCCAGTTGCTATGATCTTGCTGGTTTCAACCGGGACAGAGGTTGTCAAAAGCAACCCGAACGGCACACCGATGGTCGAGCCGATGACCAGCCCCCAGACGATCCGACGATCCGCCTCTTTCCAGCCGCCCCGCGCCATGAGGACAGAGGCCGTCATCTCCAGCCACCAGCAAATCGGGATCAGTTGCACCGGCGGCAGGATGATGACGGCAGAGGCCATGACAATGGCCGATAGGGCAAAGCCGGAAAACCCGCGCACGATGCCAGCCAGAATGACGATGCCGGTCAGGATCGCAAACTCCTGCGCTGTCAGATCGGTCCATGTCAGCAAGGCGTCCATCATCATTGCCCCGCTGCCATCAGGGACAGCGCATCGCGGGCGATTTGCTTTTCCTCGTCGGCGGCAATGACATGTACCGGCAGATCACCGAAACAGGCCAGATGGTCCATGATCCGCGTGCGCACAGGTGCTGCGTTTTCACCTATGCCGCCGGTGAAGGCGACAGCATCCACGCCACCCATCGCGACAATGGCTGACCCCGCATGGCGGGCGGCCCAATAGCAGAAATGATCCACCGCGAAACTGGCGGCGGCGTCTTCGCGCTCCAGCAGGGTTTTCATGTTGTTGTCGCCTGCCAGCGCCTTCAGTCCGCTGTTGCGGTTCAGCATCCGGTCAGTCTCATCCTCGCCCAGGGCCTTGGAGAGGCGCAGCACGGCGGCCCCGTCGATATCGCCTGACCGGGTGCCCATGGTCAGACCGGACAGCGGCGAATAGCCCATGGAGGTCGCGATGGACTTGCCGTCCTTGATCGCGCACAGGCTGGCGCCATTGCCCAGATGCAGGGCCAGCAGGCGGGTGGGCAGGGTGTCAGCAAACGCGGCGACCATATTGGCATATGACAGTCCGTGAAAACCGTAGCGGCGGATGCCGGCATCATGCTGAAAGCGTGTGCCGGCGGCAGGGATCATGCCTCC
>JAHDGO010000124.1:0-245 GCA_020627605.1 Yoonia sp. | reverse complement strand
TTGCGGGATGGCAGAGCGGGTGGCGACATCCGGGTTGCTGGCATGAAATGCGGTGCCGAAGCTGGCATATTGCGGCAAGTCGGGGGCCAGTTCCTGCAACGCGTGGATGCCGGCCAGATTGTTCGGATTGTGCAGCGGGGCCAGCGGAATGACGCTTTCGATGGTCTTGATCACCGGCGGGGTGACCCGGGCGGGGGCGGTCAGCACGGTGCCGCCATGCACAACGCGGTGGGCAGCAGCGCTGA
>JAHDGO010000123.1 GCA_020627605.1 Yoonia sp. | reverse complement strand
ACGTTGCCAGACAAACATTAAATGTCAGACATATGAAACCCCAAGCACCCCGCCGACCTGTCCGCCCAAATCGCCAAGGCGATCCGCGATGCCATCATCTCTGGCGCGCTTCCCGTGGACGAACGCCTGCCGTCAGAGGCTGAATTGGCCGACCAGTTCGACGTCTCGCGTCCGACCGTGCGCGAGGCGCTGAAACGGCTGGCGGCACAGTCGCTGATCCGCACACAACGCGGGGCCACGGGCGGCGCTTTCGTCAATCGCCTGCGGTTTGAAGATGCCTATGGGCAACAAATCACCACCTCGACCCTGCTGCTATCCATGAACGAGGTGAGCTTCGCCACAGCCTGCGAGGCGCGCTATGCCCTCGAACGCGCCTGTGCGCCGCTGTCCGCCACGCGGCGCACCGCCGATCATCTGGCCACCATGCGGGCAGAGGCGCATCGCCAGTCACAACCCGGCCTCACGGATGAGGCATTCTGCTCCTCTGACGTGGCCTTTCACCGCGCGTTGGTCGATGCCGCCGGCAATCCGGTTCTGTCCTACCAACTGGCTGGCGCGGTCGAGGCGATGCAGCCCCTGATGAACATGATCACATTCACCGCCAGATCACGCGAAAAGATCATCGGTCTGCACGGCGCCATCGCCGACGCGCTAGAGGCACAGGACGCCCCCGCCACCGACACCCATCTGGCGGCATTGGCCGCCTATACGCAGGACCTCGCGCAAGGTGTGATCGCCGCGCGGGCAAAGACCTCGGGTTAGCGACCTCCGGTCACGCTATCTTGCGTTGCGGCGGCCAGCGATTTGCCTATGTTGCGCGCCAATAGATTGGCGAGGATGACGGCGATGAAAGCAGCTATTTTTGGGACAACCACTTTGGTTGCAGCAGCGGCGCTGGGCCTTTATGCTTGGCAATCCCAGAACAGCGGCCCGCACCCCTGCGGCAACACCGCCATCGCTGGCAGCACGATCGGCGGTCCGTTTGAGCTGGTCTCTGAGACCGGCGAAACCGTCACAGACACCGACGTCATCACGCAACCCACACTGGTCTATTTTGGCTATACTTTCTGCCCCGACGTCTGCCCCATCGACAACGCCCGCAACGGGTTTGCCGCCGATATTCTGGCCGAACAGGGGGTAGAGATCGGGACGGCTTTCATTTCTGTCGATCCTGCACGTGACACGGTCGAGGTCGTTGGCGACTACACAGAGAATTTCCACCCCGACATGATCGGTCTGACGGGTACGCCCGAACAGGTGTGGGCTGCGGCGCAGGCCTATAAGGTTTTCTACCGCGCCCATGACGATGATCCCGATTACTATCTGGTCGATCACTCGACCCAGACCTACCTGATGATGCCGGAAACCGGGCTTGCCACGTTCTTCAAGCGCGAGGATTCCGCAGAAACCGTGGCCGAGATCACCGCCTGTTTTGCGGATCAGCTGAGTTGAATAAGAGGGGCGCAAACCGTTGCGCCCCAAAATGTCAGCTTACGCAGACGCGCGCTCGTAGACTTCGCGGTCAGCATGGCTGCGTAGTGTTCTGACCACCCGGCCACTGCCAAGCTCGACAATAGAGATCAGCGCAAAGATCCGATCTTCTGCCGCAAGTCGAAACGTCCCGCCACCAAACATCGCAGGCAGGCGAATTTCACGTCCCTCAGCGACGTTCAGATCAGCCGCTTCGACCAATGCCGAATGCGTCACCGTCGTATATTCAAGCGAGCCTGCATCCAGATCACTGCCAACCCGTGTTGTCCGTGCAGGAAACATGAAGGTGTCCGAATCTGACCGTACGATTTGACATTCGAACTCACCATTACGGAACCTGCAATCAGGACGAAAACCAATTCTTGTAAAGCTGAAGATATGTTCCAGCTGATTGTCAGGCAGGATACCGCGCGGGTTGTCGCGCGGATCACCCTTGATATCGATCTTGTAGCCAAATCGGCGATGAAACTCCTGCCCAGCGGGGGTGGGATCGTTGTCGACCCTGACAGAAAAGCGCACTGTCACTTCATGTGCGCCATCGCCACGCACGCCCGGCTCAATCGACCAATCACGAAAGTAAATGCGTTCAATATTCTGCATCATCTTGCTCCTAATAAATTTGATCTTGAAAGTGCCCACAGCCTACCCGCGGCGGCCAATCGGCATAAGTCAGTAAAACCTGACCCTGAAAGGCCCACCCACCCATGGACATTCTCAACATCATCTTCGCGCTCGCCAGTATTGGTCTGGGTTGCTTTGGCTGGCTTGCCCCGCGCTACACGATGGGCGTGCTGAACCTGACGACCACATCGGACACCATGGGCATGTCAGAGGTACGCGCCTCTGCCGGGTGTCTGTTCGTCGGCATGGGAATCGGGGCGCTGATCATTGGCACGCCAGCGGCCTATGCCATGCTTGGCTTTTGCTGGTGCGGGGCGGCGGCGGGGCGTCTGACATCGCTGATTGTCGATGGCCAAAGCCAAAAAAAATGGGGCTATTTTCTGGTTGAGGCGGCAGTAGGCATCCCTGCACTCTGGCTCAACCTCGGCTAACCATCGGCCAAAACACGCGCAGTGTGACACGTTTGCGCCGATTGGCGCGCATGTGGTGAAAATGGCGTGCGGTACCGCCCCAATCCACTTAATCTTGGCATCAAAATAACACCAAACAGGATGCCCCCGGTGAACAAAGATATCAGTCTCTGCAATCGCATTGCCGATCATATGGTGCAGGCCATTGCAAACACGCCCGTTGATCTGGTGCCTTGCCAGCACGCCATGCTGAACGGGGTTTTCCCGCAGGACATTTACGGTGACATGCTGGGGAATATTCCCGAAAAGGGCGCGTTCCGTCCAATGAACCTTGGGACGTTCCATGATGGCGAAGGAAATTCGACCCGCGACCTGATCGAACTGCCCGACGTCGGCGTGGCCCGGATCCCCGAGGACCAGCAAGGTCTCTGGTGGGCTGTCGGCACGGCGATCATGTCAAGCGATGTGAAATCAGCCGTCTTTGCCTCTTTGGCAGAGGATCTGGCGCCGGTGTTCAATTGCGCCCCCGAAGAGGTCAATGACCAGCCGGTCTTTGTCAGCACTGCCCTGCGGGTAGAGACAGAGTCCTATTACATGCCCCCACACTTTGACGAGGACCCGCGCGTCGCCACCATGCTGCTGTACCTGCCAGAGGATGACAGCCTGGATGGGTTGGGCACCTCGCTCTATGACTATGCGCCCAAATGGCAAAGACCCTTCCGCCCGGCCCACAGGGAACTGCGGCGTGCGCCATTCCTGCCCAACTCCGGCGTCTATTTTTCTGGAAATGAGCGGAAGAAGCGGCCAGGCTGGCACGGGTTTGAACGGGCCAATGTGGAAAAACTGGGTGATGCACCACGGGTCAGCCTGCTGACAACATGGTATTCCGGGACAGAGGCAACACATGCCGCACAGCCCGATATCGTTCCAGTGGCCCCACTCCCGCAGGCCTGATCAGACCGGGCCATCAACCACAGTTAAACCGTCATCAGGGAACGGGCGTTGCAGGCGCAGCGCCTCTTCCACCGGGGCCTCCAGCCAGCGTGCGATTGCCGTCTCGCTGCGCAGGATGACCGGCATGGCCTTGGGGTGAACGGGGGCAACGACTGCGTTTGGCTCGACGGTTAGAAACGCAAACAGGTTGTTCGTCGTCTCGCCTTCTTTCAGGGTTCTGACGGATGTCCACTCTGTCCAGATGCCGGCAAAGAACAATGTCTCTTGCGACCCGGTTGGTGCAAACCAGACCGGTTTTGGCCGCCCGCCCTTGACCGACTGATATTCCGAAAAACTGCTGAACGGCACGACACAGCGATTGCCCGTCCCCAGCCAGCGCCGCCAGTGTGGCGAGGCCGTGTTGCGGACATTTGTCACCCCCTTGTCGGTCTTCTTGCCCTTCAGGGCAAAGGCCGGTGACGGCATCCCCCAGCGCATCATCTGCATGACGCGGCCGCCTGTGTCCTGCGTGATCACAGGGGCCGGATAGTCAGGATAGATGCCCGGCATTTCCGGCAGATTGCCGGTATCATCGCGCCACAGGTTCACCAGATCGGCAATTGCCGATTGGGTCGACGTCAGGGAATAAAGGTTACACATGGCAAGCCAACTGTACGTACAGGTTCTGTACAGCATCTGTACAGGTTCCATACGGCCGGAACCAACCCCTTGCAGCACCACGCCCCGGCGCCTATATCTGATATGTCCTTCGGGACTATGGACATAAACGCGCTCGTAATAAGCGGATCGGACCCGGGGGCGGTACCCGGCGGCTCCACCAAACATCCTTCATTTGGGGATCATGGGGCCGAAATAGGATCGACGAACGTCTAAAGGGGTTATGCTTTGTCTCGGTGAGATACCACCGTTATCGGTTCAAAAAAGCTAGTTGCAAATGACAACAAAGCACCGATGGCACTCGCAGCGTAAGCTGTGCGTAATATCGAACCTTAACTCCTTGGGTTTTGCGACCTAAGGCGGGGTTCGCAGGTACCTGGCAACAGAAACCTGCACTTTCCCTTCCCTACCTGAATATTCTGCCCATCGGCCTTGCGAATCCAGCAGGCTCTGCGCAACATCGCGCCATGTTTTCTCGCGCCCTGGCCACAGCCGCAATCCTGACCTCTGCCCCTGCGGCCCATGCCTGTGACACGGCGCTGGTGCTGACGATTGATGTCTCCAATTCCATCGACACGGCGGAATACCGGTTGCAGACGGATGGTCTGGCTGATGCGCTGCAAGACCCTGAAATTATTGAAACAATGGTCGCCGGCGAAACCACTGTCACCGTGGTGCAGTGGTCAGGCGTCGACAAGCAGACCGTCGCAATCCCCTGGACGCAGGTGCGTACAGCCCTTGATGCGGAACGGTTGTCACAACAGGCCCGACTGATGCAGCGCGCCTTTGTGCTGTCAGACACCGCTCCGGCAGAGGCGGTCTATTTCTCGCTTGGCCTGTTTGATCAGGTGCCTGACTGCGCCAGAAAGGTCATCGATGTCTCTGGCGATGGCACGCCAAACGGCGGTTCGGACGTGCGCGCGGCACGCAACGCGGCAGAGGCTGCAGGCGTGACCATCAATGGCATCGCCATTGAAAGCATGGGGCTTGCCATCACCAACTTTTATCGTGGTGCCATCATCACCCGCGACGGGTTTGTCATGACCGCCCGCACCCACCGCGAATACCCTCAGACGATCAAGGCCAAGATCCTGCGCGAGATCAGCCGCATCTTTGGCTAGGCTTGACCTGCGACACCGGATTTCGCAACAATGGCGCATGGGGTTTCGCGAACACCCCGTGAGGCCCCGGCCAAAGCGTCGCATCCACTGACCACTTCAGAAAGGATGCACCATGGCTGCCTTCAATGAAATTTCACCTGCCAAGCTGATGCGCCTGATTGGCACGCCTGATTGCCCAGCAATCGTTGACGTTTGCATCAATGCCGACTTTGATGCTGACCCTTTTCTTGTGCCAACAGCCTTCCGCAATCCCCACACCGAACTCGTCCAATTGGCAGGGCGTCTCGGCACCAGCAAAACAATCGTCATCTGTCAGAAAGGGCTGAAACTGTCGCATGGCGTTGCGAGTTTGCTGCGCGAACAGGGCATTGACGCGCAGGTTCTGGCGGGCGGCAACATTGCCTGGCGTGACGCGGGGCTGCCCCGTTTGCCCGCCGCTGTCATCCCCGGCCCGCTATGGGTGACGCGGCACAGACCCAAGATTGACCGCATCGCCTGCCCGTGGCTGATCCGGCGTTTTGTGGACCCTGCGGCGAAGTTCATGTTTGTGCCCGCCGCCACGGTGGCAGAGGTTGCCGAAAAGTTTGACGCGACGCCATTTGACGGGGATGTGCCGCCGTGGTCGCACGACGGACAGCTTTGCACATTTGATGTGATGGTGCGGGACTTTGGCCTAAGCCACCCTGCCCTTGATACACTGGCGACGGTGGTGCGGGCTGCCGACACCAACCGGCACAATCTTGCGCCACAGGCGCAGGGGTTGTTGGCAATCTCTGTCGGTTTGTCGCGCATGTACCGTGATGATCATGCGCAACTTGCCGCCGGCATGGCTGTTTATGACGCGCTTTATCGTTGGGCGCGTGATGGGCAGGACGAAGCCCATGACTGGCCCCCCACAGGTGCCGCATGACGGCAGAGATGTTTCGCGTCTTCGGGCGCATCGGGCTTTTGTCCTTTGGCGGCCCGGCAGCCCAAATCGCGCTGATGCATAAAGAACTCGTCGCAGACCGCAGCTGGCTGAGCGAGGCAGAGTATTTGCGCGCCCTTTCATTCTGCATGCTTTTACCGGGGCCAGAGGCCATGCAGCTGGCGACC